>DAOTYL010000302.1:0-10965 GCA_034434955.1 Anaerolineae bacterium
TAGATGATATGGAGCTGGCTATCCGTGAGGCTGATGGTAATCTCGCATAAAGAGTGCTGGTCTTCTCCGAATTCCCCCAGTGGATATGCAACGGTGGGGGGATTCCCTTTTCAGATGGAACACCTCTCGGCGCTCTTTGACGCCACAACATTGGTGCTTCCCCTTCAATACACACCTTTGCCGGAGGGCGCCACACCGCTCATCGGCAAGAATCTCTCCGTCAGCCCTCTGCGGAGACGACTGGGGAGCGGCCTGCGGCGCAGGTTGGTCTCCCTGGCACTTATCCCGCACTTGTGGCGGGAGGTTCGCAGTGCGGATGCTGTCCACACTCCTGTTCCGGGCGACATCGGTACATTGGGACTCCTGATCGCCTTGATACAACGCAACCCGCTTTTTGTGCGCCACTGCGGGACGTGGGGGAGTACAAGCACGCTGGCTAACCGCTTCCTCACCTGGCTGCTGCCGAGAATTGCAGGGGGGCGCAATGTGGTGATGGCAACCGGTGGGGCAGATACGCCGCCTTGCCCGGGCAACCCTCACGTTACATGGATATTCTCCACCACGCTGACGGAGCGGGAGATTAACACGCTGCCAGCGGCAAAACCCTGGCGTCATGGTATGACGCTGCGCTTAATCACCGTTGCGCGGCTGTCAGAGGCCAAGAACGTACAGGCGGCCATCCGTGCTCTTCCCTTAATCCGGCAGCAGTATCCTGATGTTCACTACAGCATTGCTGGGGACGGCCCTTATCGGGGAGCATTAGAGCAACTGGTTGCCGATCTGGGGTTGACCTCCGCTGTGACATTGCATGGGAACGTTCCCCATCATGAGGTACTGCGTCTGCTTGCCGCATCGCATATCTTTGTCTTTCCCTCCGTTGTCGAGGAAGGTTTCCCCAAGGCTGTTCTGGAAGCACTGGCATGTGGGCTACCTGTGGTGGCCACATCGGTTTCTGTGCTGCCGTGGCTAATCGGCGGTCATGCCAGCGGCGTTATCTTAAGTGACGCAGAACCGCAAACAATTGCGCGGGCAATAGTGCAGATGATCTCAGATGAGCAGTGGATCGCCGTAACGGCGCACAAGGCTTGCCAGGCCGCCAGAGCCTATTCTCTCGAAAAGTGGCGCGACGTTATTGGCGATCGGCTGAGAAGCGCCTGGGGAGAGCTGTCCAATGCAGGTTGATCCGGCGCAGCTGAGAATCTGTTTTATTGCTGGAACGCTTGGCCGGGGTGGAGCAGAGCGCCAGCTCTTTTATATGTTACAGGTCTTGACTGGGCTGAATGCCCAATGTCGGGTGCTCAGCCTGACCAAAGGCGAACCTTACGAGGCCAAGATAGCTGAACTAGGGATACCTATTACATGGGTGGGCGCTTCGCCATCAAGATTGAGGCGTCTGTTGCGGATAGCTCGAGAGGTCAAGCAGTGGCGCCCGCACTTTGTCCAGAGTGTCCACTCCTATACCAACCTCTACGCGGTGTTGGCTGCCAGATGTGCTGGGTGCATGGATATAGGAGCAGCAAGATCGGACGGCATCCGGGAGTTCACGGGACTTGGATTGTTGAGCGGCCCTAGTCTGAGGTGGCCGACGATTCTCGCCGTAAACTCGCGCCAAGCCGCCGAGATGGTGAGAACCGCGAGAGGGATAAACAAGCCTTTGTATTTCTTACCGAACGTCGTTGACACAGATCACTTTGTTCCTCGGTTAGGCGCACCTTCTGCGCGATGCAACACATTGCTTGTCTTGTGTGTAGGCACCTTAAAGAGTGAGAAGCGTCAAGATGTCTTCTTATATGCGCTGGCCCGCGCCAAAACATTTATACCAACCCTAAGGGCGTCCCTCGTAGGGGATGGCCCTCTTAGAGGTGCTTTGGAAAAGCTGGCCCGCGATCTTGGCATAGAAGACGCGGTCGAGTTCATGGGGACGCTGGACGATGTGAAGTCCGTATACCAGCGTGGGGATATGCTTGTGCTCACATCGGATTATGAGGGCGCTCCGAATGTCATCCTCGAGGCGATGGCGTGTGGCTTGCCGGTCGTTTCAACTCGTGTAGGAGCAGCCTCCGATTTTATCGTTGACGGCGAGATGGGCTTCCTCACCGATGCTCGCGATGTTGAAGCGATCGCAGATCGCATTGTACGATTGGCTTCAGAGCCGGAGTTACGTAGGCAGATGGGTTCGGCCGCACGCGCGAGAGTGGAAGCACAATACTCACTCTCCCTGCTGAGAGACAACTTGCTCGGCTTGTATGATTTGGCGTATCAGGTAGGATATCTGAGAGGGCGAGGTCTGAGAAGCGGCTCATGATCAGATGACCCCCATCGCTAGCGTTGGTTGACCAAAGGACCAGAGTGTCGTCTCATAACAATAGTATTCAGCGATCGGTAGTGGGTAGCCTTGCTATCCCCATCACGCAGCGCGAGCGCAGCACGGAGCGAGGCGCCGAGGATGTGTGGCTCACAGGCTTCATCTTGCTCCACATCCCCCTTGCGCTTCTGCTACGCAGTTCTGCCTTCTTCTCTGCGCTCCACGCGTTGGCCGTTCTAGCTATAGGACTAGGGGCCGCTCTCCTACGCCGTAAAGATGAGCGCCTGCCCCTCTGGACGCTAGGATATATTGCTGGCGCGGAAGTGCTCTGGCGTGCAACGGGAGCAGCAGAGCAAATAGCTTGGGAACAGGCTCGCTACCTCTCATTCCTGATCCTGGCGATTGCCATTCTGCGTCGCGGGAAGCAGCAACGTCTCCCTCTATTGCCCTTGCTGTACACTCTGTATCAGTTACCGGCGCTTCTCTTCTATGTAGGCCGCCCTTTTTACCAGCTTCGCCACTGGGCGCTGGGCACTTTGCTTGGCCCACTGGCCATCACCCTTTTTGCCGTTTACTTTTCTGGTCTCCAACTAGATAAAGCAACGCTCAAACGTCTGGCTATGATCGTCCTGGCTCCTGTGGTGGGCACAGCAACCCTGGGAGCTTACAACCTGCTTACTATCCCCATTCGCTTCGGGTTGAGTTCCAATCCACTGGCCTCCGGCGGCATGGGTCCTAATCAGGTGTCCAACCTCCTTGCCTTTGGGGCCGTGTTCTGCTGGTTGCTCATCGCCCAACAACTTGGCAGGAGAGCACTGCGCATCCTCTTGGCGATAATCTTGATTCTGCTAACAGTACAGATGCTCCTGACTTTCTCACGCGGCGGGGTGTGGACTTTGGCGATCATCATCATATGTACCCTCCCTCTGATCTTGAGGAGCAATCCCCGCCGGTGGCAAATCTTTCTCCTGATAGCCGGATTGGTGGCGCTCTTCCTATTGGTTATCTGGCCCTGGCTGATTGATCTGACCTCTGGTCGTATCGTCGCCCGTTACTTCTCACTGGACACAACAGGTCGATGGGAACTATTCCAAAGTGAGATCCAAATATGGCTAGACCACCCCATTTTCGGCGTTGGCCCAGGACTAGCCCGCGAGCTGGTCGATGAGTATGTGGCCGAGAGGGAAATGCAGGCCCATGTGGAATTCTCCCGCATCCTTGCAGAACACGGCATACTTGGCCTCCTAGCATTGGCCGTTCTGGTAATAGGCAGCGTGCGGAATTACGCCCGCGCCAGTGGCTGGGAAGCACATTTGTGGATTCTGGCCGCCACCTTGTTTGCCCTGATCTACATGGCCCAGTCCGCCACGCGGACGGTAGCGCCGGAGTTTCTGTATGGGCTAACTTGGGCTTGCCTCTTCCCCAACCCGGGACCTGCGGATGAGAGGGAGCAGAGCCGTGCGCGTCTTTTACGTCACCGCCTACTGGCCCACTGAAGAGACTCCCTGGTCCGCCCCCTTTATAGCCCGTCAAGTGGATTTCCTGCGGCGGGCCGGTCTGGATGTAGAGGTTTTTCACTTCCGAGGCTACCGCAATCTCGCTAACTACGTGCGCATCTACCGCAGGTTACACGCCTGCCTGCGCCGTGAGCGCTATGATGTGATCCATGCACAATTCGGACACAGTGGCTTTCTAGCGGGGTTGCCCAAGCGTGCGCCGCTGGTTGTCACGTTCCAAGGGAGCGATCTGGAAGGTATCTATGGGCCACACGGACATTATGAACTCATAAGCTATCCTTTAAGGCTGGCGATGCAGCTGGTGGCCTATTTAGCCGATGAAGTCATTGTTGTCTCACAACGCTTAGGACGTCTCCTCTGGCGGAAGGATTACCACGTGCTCCCTGGGGGAGTAGACCTAGACCTCTTCAGGCCCCTAGATCAGCGTGTTGCAAGGGAGCGACTCCGCTTGCCTCTGGATAAGAAACTGATCCTCTTTGTCGGAGCGCCTGAGAAGCCTGTCAAACGTTACCCTTTGGCCTGCGAGGTCGTTCGGGTGCTTGATCCTTCCCTAGATGCTGAATTGGTTGTGGCCAGCGGGATACCTCCTCACCAAATGCCCCTCTATATGAACGCCGCCGATGCCCTGCTGGTGACCTCTAAACATGAGGGTTCTCCTAACACGGTGAAAGAGGCCCTGGCTTGCAATCTCCCCATCGTGTCGGTAGATGTGGGGGATGTCCGAGAGAGGTTAGAGGGGGTGGCCAACTGCGTCGTTGTCCCCTCTGACGAAGCGACCGTCATTGCCCAGCATCTTACTGACATCTTGCGGAGCGGGCTGCGCAGCAACGGCCGAGAGGCTGCTCGAGCTTTGGACGAAGCGCAACTAGCCAAGCAGCACATTGCGATTTATGAGAGCGCCATTCGCAAGTACAGAGGCGAACGTACCAAACGATAGACGATGCACGTTGTGCTGCACACTCAGTATTATCCTCCAGAGATCGGGGCACCACAGGCACGCCTGTCAGCACTAGCACGTGGACTGAAAGAACGTGGCCATATAGTCACAGTGCTGACGGCCATGCCCAACTACCCGCGTGGTGTCATCTATCCAGGATATGGCGGTTTGCTGAAGGAAGAAGAACGAGACGGGGTGCGTGTACTCCGTTCATGGATTTACCCAACCCATAGCGTTTCACCGTTCCGGCGCCTTCCTGCTTACCTCTCATTTGTGTTTTCATCTCTTATAGCTGGCTTATTTCATCTCAAAACAGTGGATATCCTCATTACCGAGAGTCCGCCACTTTTTCTGGGGCTTGCGGGTTACTTGCTCAGCCGCACCAAGCGTGCGCGTTGGATTTTCAACGTGTCGGACCTGTGGCCCGAATCAGCAATACGGCTAGGGGTGATACACGGAGGTTGGTCCCTTCGCCTGGGCTACAAACTGGAGGCCTTCTGCTATCGCAAAGCATGGTGCGTGAGCGGCCAATCGCGCGAGATTCTGGAAAGTATCCGGGCGCGTTTCCCGACTGTTCGCACCTACCACCTTTCTAATGGCGCAGACACAGCCCTCTTTACGCCAGATCGCTATTCACTGCGCCTGCGCCACGAGGTTGTCAGTGGGACAATCGCCCTTTATGCCGGCCTCCACGGGCTAGCACAAGGACTAGAGCAGGTGCTTCTTGCCGCACAACGGCTGGTAGACGTGCCGCATCTGAAAATAGCCTTCGTAGGCGACGGCCCACTGAAGAGAAGTCTAATGGAACAAGCCCGTGCTTTGGGTTCGGGGAATGTATTTTTTGGACCCACTCCCCTATCCGGAGATGCCGGGCGAGCGTGCACCAACGGGCGGGAAGCTGCGCAGTGGTTGGATGAGAAGTTGATGGCAAAGAAGATCATTGCGGTCTACCAGCAGGCAGTTGAGCGCAATGCCTGAAATGCCCTTTGTCTCGGTGATCATGCCCGTGCGCAACGAGGCCGACTTCATCGCCGAGAGCCTCGGCGCGGTGCTGGCGCAGGACTACCCGCACGACCGCATGGAGGTGCTGATCGCGGACGGCATGTCCAGTGATGCAACGCGCGCCATCATCAGCCAGGTTGCTGCTGAGCATCCTGACATCCCTGTAACTGTGCTGGACAACCCCCGCCACATCGTACCGACTGGCCTGAATATTGCGCTTGACCAAGCTGCCGGTGAAGTAATCGTGCGTGTTGATGGGCACTGTAAGATCGCACCCGACTACCTCTCGCGCTGTGTCACCCATTTGCTTGAAGATCGCGTTGACGGGGTCGGCGGGCCAATTGAGACGGTAGCGGCTACCCCGTCCGGGCGGGCAATCGCCGCCGCAATGAGCAGCGCGTTCGGGGTGGGCGGCTCGGCCTTTCGCACGCTGAGAGGCCGGACTGTGCTGGTAGACACGATAGCTTTCCCGGCCTATACCCGCCGGGCTGTTGAGCTGGCAGGCCCTTTCGATGAAGAGCTGGTGCGCAACCAGGATGATGAATATAACTACCGGCTGTGCAAGCTTGGCTGTAAACTGCTGCTGGCGGATGACGTAAAGGCAGAATACTACAGCCGCAGCACGCTGCGCTCGCTGTGGTGGCAGTACTTCCAGTACGGCTTCTGGAAAGTGCGCGTGATGCAGAAGCACCCGCGCCAGATGCGGCTGCGCCAGTTTGCGCCGCCCGCCTTTGTGCTGGCGTTGATCGTGGGCGGGGCACTGGCACCTTTCAGCGCGGTCGTGCGTTCTCTGTGGCTGGGGCTGATCGCTTCTTACCTGCTAGCCAATCTGACAGCGTCGCTGCTCGCCGCTTCGCGTGGTGGATGGCGTCTTCTACCTCTGCTGCCTTTCGCCTTCGCCACACTGCACCTCAGCTATGGAGTTGGCTTCCTCGTGGGGCTTGTGAGGTTCGCCGATCGGTGGAACAAGGCATGACGGGGAAAGACTGCTTCCGCCGTGCTGCACTGGAACACTGCGATCGAGCGCTTATTGTGCAGAAATTCGCGGAATTCCTAGAGGCAGCAGAGGGGGAATCATGAGCCGCCTCTCTGATAACTCTAGGGCTGGTGATCTAGATCGACTCCGTACAGAATACGCCCGCCGTGCCCAGCGGCTTGCGAATAGCGACCTTTACTCACCTTTCAATCCAGCACACCTGTTTATGATCCAGCAGCGCCAGCGTGCCACGCTCCAGCTGCTGCGCCGGTACGGCATGTACCCTCTGAATGGCAAACGCATCCTTGAAGTAGGCTGTGGAAGCGGCGGCGTGTTGGTAGAGTTCCTCAGTTATGGGGCCGAACCCCATCTGTTGCACGGCGTGGATTTGCTCCCCGACCGCGTGCAGGCAGCCCACCGTCGGCTTCCCCACATCCTGCTAGCCTGTGCTGACGCCCAAAACCTGCCCTATCCCTCGGCCAGTTTTGATCTTGTGCTTCAATACACTGTATTTTCATCTATCCTTGATGATGGCGTTAAAGCGTCCATTGCCTGTGAGATGTTGCGTGTGCTCAAGCCGGAAGGCCTGATCCTGTGGTACGACTTCTGGCTCAACCCGCTTAATCCCCAAACGCGCGGCATCCGCCCTGCTGAAATCCGCCGCTTGTTCCCCACTTGTACCTTCACCTTTCGCCGGGTGACGCTGGCTCCGCCCATTACGCGGCGGCTGATGCCTGTCTCTTGGATGCTCTGTGCCTTGCTGGAGAGCCTGAGGGTGTTCAACTCACACTATTTGGTTGCAATACGAAAGGTGGAAGGATGACTCTCAGCGCAGCAGCGCAACGAGCGTCTCCCACAGCACGGCAAGGTCACGGTGCAGGCTGGCATGGCGCACGTACTCCAGATCAAGCGCCAGCTTGGCAGGCATGATCTCCTCGATATAGCGCCGCTCCCAATCTTCGCCGGAAAGCAGGGCCTCTTCGTTCCTGAAGCGCACCGAGGCCGGGCTGGTGATGCCGGGACGCACACGCAGCACTTCACGCTGCTCTGTTGTGTAGAGTGCCACATAGCGCGGATCTTCAGGACGCGGCCCCACAAGGCTCATTTCCCCACGCAGTACGTTAAGGAGTTGGGGAAGCTCATCCAATTTCCAGCGCCGCAGGAGGCGGCCTACGCGCGTCACGCGCGGATCGCCAGATATAGTGATCCCCGGCCCTATCTGTGTGGCGTTGACCACCATCGTGCGAAACTTATATAGCGTGAACTCACATCCGTTGCGCCCCACACGCACCGCGCGGTGGAAGATCGGCCCGGCTGAGTCGAGGCGGATGGCTAGCGCAATGAGTGCCAGGAGCGGCGCGAGGATCAACAATCCTAGTGCGCTGGCTGTAATATCAAAAAGCCGCTTCAGCATGGATCAGCACTGATACTTGTCCACAATGTCTAGCACAGCCGCGATCACGTCCTCGGCATCAGCATCGCTCAAGCGTGGGCTCAAAGGTAGCGACACCACACGATGATATTCCTGAGTGGCAACGGGATAGTCCTCAGGTTGCCAGCCGTATTTATTTCGGTAGTAGGGGTGCAGGTGAATGGGGATGAAATGAACGCTTGCGCCAATGTTGCGGGCTGCCAGCTCATCGATGAACTGTGCTCGGTCGATGGTTAAGTGCTGCAGATTGAGGCGCAACACGTACAGATGCCAGGCGTGGCTCACGTTGGGACGTTCGACCGGCGTTTGGAGGGCCTCCACGTCGGAGAAGGCTTCGTTGTACCGCGCCACGATCTCGCGTCGTCTGGTCTGCATCTGCGTTAGACGGCGTAGCTGCGCCAACCCCAGCGCCGCCTGAATATCGGTCATGTTGTACTTGAAGCCCGCTTCTACAACCTCGTAATACCACGAACCTCCTTGACCGTAACGTTTCCACGCATCACGGCTCATGCCGTGCAAGCTGAGCACACGTGCCCGCTCGATATGTTCCGGTGAGCCGGTCAGCATGCCCCCTTCGGCAGTGGTCAGGTTTTTGGTGGCGTAGAAGCTAAAAGCCGTTAGATCGCCGATGGTGCCAATAGGCTGGCCCTCATAATAAGCGGGCAGTGCGTGTGCGGCATCTTCAATGATGTAAAGACCGTGTTTGCGAGCGAGCGACAGTAGAGGGTACATGTCTGCCGGATGACCAGCGTAGTGTACAGGCATAACAGCCCTGGTGCGCGGGGTGATGGCTTCCGCAACGTGGGTAGGGTCTATCGTCAAAGTAAGGGGATCGATATCTGCAAGCACCGGCGTGGCGCCTACGTGCTCGATCACGTTCACCGAGGAGCAGAAGGTCATCGGCGTGGTGATGACTTCATCGCCGGGGCCGATGCCCAGTACTGCAAGAGCCAGGTGTAGTCCTGCGGTACATGAACTCAAGGCGAGCGCACTTCCAGCCCTTAGGTAAGCTGCGAACTCTTCTTCAAATTGCTTTGTCCTCGGACCAGTGGTGATCCAGCCAGAGCGCAGGACTTCTACGACAGCCTCAATTTCCTGATCGGTGATATCCGGCGGGGAGAAAGGCAGAAAAGAAGCCCGTTGAACGTTCATGCGCGGCTTGGGGGGCTCGGTCATTATCCTTCGTCCTCCCTTACTTTCTCGACTACACCTATTTTGACATTACAATAGAGATGGAGCAAAATTGCTTGCCGACATCTTAGGGCTGGTGTGATGGGCGCTTTGTAGAGATACCCTAGGCCTTGCGTAAGGCGACCTCGTCTGCGATCAGGGTGCAGATATGTCTGCTGTGATATAATATCCATCATCTTACTGAAGCTAGGGGCCCGTGTGGTTACCCTCGTTGAACTGAGAGATGTCCGCCAGAAGGGATCGAATCTACTATATGTCCACCCTGCAACACCGATGCCCCCATCTGGGTCTCTATGATGATCCTGAAACCTGGTGTGCTTTCCCTGCCCCCGATAATTACTGCCATCGGCCATCCGTGCCCCAGCGAATCGCTCTCTCCTACCAAATCAGCCATTGCCTTTCTGACGAGTACATGCAGTGCCCCGTTTATCGGGCGGAGGGCGAGTGGCGCGGCCCCCTCCCTAGGGGCATCCGCGCCGAGCAGACACGCAGGCGCCCCACATGGATAAGATGGGGCATTATCACGATGATTCTTCTTGTGGCTTTGGTAGGTGGCGGCGCGCTGCTTCTTCTCACCGGCGTCGGACGGCCCACGCCGGTAGTCGTGGCCCCTAGCGCCACGCCCTTGCCCTCGGCGACCCCCACCACAGCCACAGAAACCCCTACTCCTCCACCGCCCACACCATCCCCTACACCTACCAAGACGCCCGTGTCGTCGCCGTCCCCTACCCACAGCGCCACTGCTACGTCGACGGAAAAGCCCACTATCACCCCAGAAGGCGCTGTAGAAGCCGCTCTTGCCTTTGACACCAACTTGCGCACCGGACCGGGCATCGACTTCGACGTCATCACCGTGCTGCAAGGTGGCACCAGCTTGCTCATTCTGGCGCGCGATCGACTGGGGACGTGGCTCTTTGTGCACACCCCGACAGGCGATGAAGGGTGGGTATTCGCCTCGCAGGTTGAGGGGGAGGGGCTTGACATCTTGTTGCTGCCCACCGCTACCAATCTTCCTCCTCTGCTGTCGCCTACAGCTACGGCGCCTCCTACGCCATAAGGAGCCACATCTTATCATGACGGACACTACGGGAGCCAACGAGGCAGTAGAGAGTGTGCCCTTTCCTCCGGACGTGCCAAAAGAGGGACCTGCCCGCCGACGTTGGCTCTGGCTTCTGCTCCCTCTCCTGCTGATAGGCGGTATCTTGCCGGCCGTCTTGGGGCCGCGCAAGGTAGCCGAGGAGGCCAGTCGCCCATTAGGCCCCACCCTGCGACCGTATCCCACGCGACCGCATCCTACGCTTACGGTTGTACCGTTGGCCTCCGCTACCGCCTTCCCCTCGGAATCGCCTGAGGGAACGTCCACCCCTACCCTCTCCCCGACTCCTACCCCCAAGCCGCAGTGCGGAGGCCCACCCCAAATGCTGATTCTGGCCGTCGGCTCCGATGAGATCGGGCTGGCCGATGTGATCCGTGTGGTGCGCGTAGACTTTGTCATGCCCAGCATCTCTGCCTTGGTTATCCCACGCGATACGTGGGTGCTCATTCCCGGCTTGGGGGAGTACGGCACCCGCCTCGAAGCATACTTTGGCTATCCCCGTGACCCTG
>DAOTYL010000303.1:0-1580 GCA_034434955.1 Anaerolineae bacterium
CGGCTTAGTTGGTAGAACCTGAGGTAGGGGCACAGCTCCTGTGGGCTGTGCCTCTACCCCCTGTCACCATCATCGCGCAAGGGGGAAAAGTACATGGCTGCCGAATCATCAGAGGTGAGTCCCCTGGTGCTCACTAGCAAGGAGCTGAAATCGTCCGCGAATTGGGCAGGACGCTTGTTGTTTGAGTATGTGATCCGTCTCGTGCTGCTGGTATGTGCTCTGGTCTCCATCTTCACAACTGTTGCCATTATTGTGGTGCTGGTAGAAGAAGCCCTCGCCTTTTTCCGGGAAGTCGGCCTGGCCAGTTTCTTTTTAGATACCCAGTGGACACCTGTCTTTGTCAACAAGCACTATGGTATCTGGCCGCTGGTTAGCGGGACGATGATGACTTCGGTCATCGCGTTAATGGTGGCGCTACCGTTGGGATTGATGAGCGCTATTTACCTCAGTGAGTATGCCTCGCCGCGCATGCGCTCTATCCTCAAGCCGATTCTGGAGATACTCGCGGGCGTTCCGACGGTAGTGTACGGCTATTTTGCGCTGCTCTTTGTCACACCTATCCTACAGAAAATCATCCCCAATCTGGCGGGGTTTAACGCCATCAGCCCAGGGGTAGTGATGGGCATCATGATCTTGCCGTTGGTGGCCTCGCTCAGCGAGGATGCATTGCACACCGTCCCGCACAGCATCCGGGAGGCTGCCTACGGGTTGGGCGCTACTAAGATGGAGGTCGCCACGCAGGTAGTGGTTCCGGCGGCACTCTCGGGCATTGCCGCTTCCTTTATCTTAGCCGTGTCGCGGGCGGTGGGTGAGACGATGATCGTTGCTGTTGCGGCGGGCCAACGCCCCGTCCTGACCTTTGACCCACGCGGCCCCATCCAAACCATGACGGCCTACATCGTGCAAATTAGCCTCGGCGATACGCCGGTGAACTCGCTGGAGTACCGCACTTTGTTCGCCGTGGGGTTCATGCTGTTCCTGATTACCCTTGTGCTCAATCTCATCAGCGACGCGGTGGTGCGTCGCTACCGTGAGCAATACTAAGCCGGAGAGGCCTCTATGGATGGATCGAGCATGTGGCAAGAGGTATCCCGCAATCTGAGATGGCGCCGTGGGAAGGGCTATCTCTTTGAAGCTCTAGGGCTGATCTCCATTCTGGTTGGCCTGTTTGTCCTCTTCCTGCTGTTCTACGATGTCATGCGGGATGGCCTGCCCCGTCTTATTCCCTGCCGGGGGCAAGCGGCATTTCCTTTCTTCCAGTGCGACCTAAGCGTAACGGTGAAATTCCTCACCAGCTTCCCCTCGCGGCGCCCTGAAGATGCCGGCATTGCCTCGGCGCTGGTCGGCTCGGTGTACATGATCGGCGTGATGATGCTGTTTTCTTTCCCCATCGGCATTGGGGCCGGCATCTATCTGGAGGAGTATGCACCTAAGAACCGCCTGACCCACCTCATCCAAATCAGCCTGGCCAACTTGGCTGGTGTGCCGTCCATCATCTATGGGCTGCTGGGTTTGCAGCTCTTTGTGCGTGCTCTGTACAACATCACCGGTGGGCGCTCGGTGTTGAGTGGCGCCCTGAC
>DAOTYL010000304.1:0-4315 GCA_034434955.1 Anaerolineae bacterium
AGCGGCTTCCGGAACTTATACCCGTAAACAATCACGCCGGATTCGCCATCGGTGCGCAGCCTGCGCGTGACCATCTCCACGGGCATGCCGATCCACGGCTCGCCATCCAGATCGGTCAGCTGTGCGGTAACCAGCGGCCCCTCATCCAGTTTGACGAGCGCAACAGTGTAGGGCCGCTGATCCTCAAAGCCTTCCGGTGCATCTAGCACCGTTGTATAGCAATAGACTGTTCCCCTGCCGGAGAAAGTGTACAGTTCCTGCGCGGGTTTGGCACAGGTTGGGCAGGTATCGCGCGGCGGGAAAATGGCAGCACCACAGTGAGGGCAGCGCTCCCCTGCCAGCCTATAGCGTTGATCTGCAAGGCGCCAGTTTTGAGCGATTCTCATAGTGGGTCGTTTTGACCTGTCAGCCTGCTAACGCTGGACCACATCGTAGGTCAATGGGAGTTGGGCGCGGCGCTCGTGCCGCATCGCGAAGGCCTCGCCCTCCATAAAGGATTCGCTGCACGCATCGCAAAGGGGGCGCGGGGCGAAAAAGCGCTTCCCACAGCGAGTGCAGATGCTGCCTTTTAAAGAGTAACGCTGCTCTCTAAGCCGCCAATGGCGTGCGATGTCCATGATAAGACTCTCTCCTTTGGTGTATTGGATAACCTGACGGCTCGCTCAATCGCCCCTCATTATCGGTATTTGGAACTCTCAGAAACTATCAAATCACCCCTGCGACTCTCAGAAGCTCTCAAAACGTGCCCTTTTTTCAGCGCATCAGCAACTTACCGCGAAAACGAGCGTAAGTCGCATAGTCGATCTCGGTGCGTCGGGCGATATAGTCGCGCGTGCGGGGGGCAAGGCCCTGCCGCTCTGTGATTAGCTCGGTGACGCGCAAGGCCATCGCATCCGAACCGGCACCCGAACCGTAGGAGACCATCAGGATACGGTCGCCGGGTTTGGCTTCGTCGAGGATAGCGCTTAACCCCAACAGAGAGGAGCCAGCGTAGACATTGCCGATCTCCTCGGCAAGCAGGCCGGTCTTGATCTGCTCGCGTGTAAAGCCTAATAACTTGCCTGCGCGCGCGGGAAACTTGACATTTGGCTGGTGGAAGACTGCGTAGGTGAAATCGGCGGCGGTGACGCCCATTTCCTCCATCAGCGTGCGGGCGGCTCCCAGCACATGGCGGAAGTAGGCCGGTTCGCCAGTGAAACGATCGCCGTGTGAGGGGTACACCTCATGCGCCCGCCGCCAAAAGTCCGGTGTATCGGTGACGTAGGAATAGGTAGCCTCAAAAATGGCGAGGCTGTTCTCCGCCGGACCGATAAGGAAGGCTGCACCACCCGCCGCTGCTGTGTACTCCAGCGCATCACCCGGGCGACCTTGGGCGGTGTCCATGCCAATGCTGAGCGCGTAAGAGGCCATACCGCTGCCCACGAAGCCGATCGCTGCTTGCATGGCCTCACTGCCCGCCTTACAGGCAAACTCCCAATCGGCGGCCAATGTGTTAGGCACTGCGCCGATGGCCTCGGCGACAACCGTTGAGGTCGGTTTGACGGCGTAGGGATGCGATTCACTGCCCACCCACACGGCGCGGATGAGGGAAGGATCAATGCGGGCGCGGGCTAAAGCGTTGCGGGCCGCCTCAATTGACATGGTGATGACGTCTTCATCCAAGCCGGGCACCGATTTCTCTTTGATAGGCGTGCCGCCCATGCCGTCTGTCCAGATGCGGGACACCTCCGCCGCGGGTAGGCGATAGCGAGGCAGATAGGCTCCATAACCCGCAATCCCGACCTCTCGCAAAGGTTTGTACAGGCGTTTCTGCCCGTCGTTTCGATGACCCTCCAGACTCATGTGGACCTTCTCCTCAACCTTCCTGCTTGTTGCTCAACAATGCTTGTGCGTAAGCCAGCGTGATCTGCCCATCGCGAAGCATACGTTCGGCGATGGCCTCAATCTGTGTACCGCTAGCCCCTGCTGCGATAGCAATCTGGCGTGCGTGCAACGCCATGTGTCCCTTCTGGATACCCTCGGTGGCCAACGCTCGCAGCGCAGCGAGGTTCTGTGCCAGTCCTACTGCAGCGATGACCTCGGCCAATTCACGCGAGGAGCGCACTCCCAGAATCTTCAGAGCAATGCGGGCCAGCGGATGAGCGCGGGTTGCACCGCCGACGATGCCGACCGCCAGCGGCAATTCCAGCGAGCCGACCAAATTGCCTGCTGCGTCTTTGCCCCACGTGCTCAACGAGGTGTAGCGCCCCGTGCGTGCAGCGTAGGCATGAGCGCCTGCCTCCACTGCACGCCAGTCGTTGCCCGTAGCGATCACCACAGCGTCAATACCGTTCAGGATGCCCTTGTTGTGCGTCGCTGCCCGATAGGGATCGGCAGCGGCAAAAGCCCAGGCCTCGACGATGCCTTGCACGACGCGCTCACCAGTGTATTCGTCAAAAGCAAACGCCTGCGCCGGGATGGTGCACTCGGCACGCCCCAGACGGCGGTCGGCAAGGTTGGAGAGGATGCGCAGGCCCACCCGTCCGCCGGTAATGCGTTCCAGCGGCGCAGCGAGTTGCTCGCAAGCGGTGTTGACCATGTTGGCGCCCATTGCATCGCGGCAGTCGAAGATAAGGTGCACGATGAGCATCGGCCCGACAGCGGTATCGGGCAAGACGCGCACCTCAAGGTCGCGTGGCCCGCCGCCCAGTTCCACTACCATCTTGTCGCAACAGGCAGCGATGTTCAGCAGTTCATCTTTGTGACTGAGGATTGCCTCGCGTGCAGCGTCAAGGTCAGTAAGATCGAGCACCTGAATCTGCCCGATCATCTCCGGTTCGGTACTGCTGGCACGGAAGCCGCCGCCCTCGCGTGCCAGCTTGGCCATGAAGCTTGCCCCGGCTATCACCGAAGGCTCCTCAATGGCCATCGGCACGAGTACTTCGCGTCCGTTGATGAGGAAGTTGGTGGCGATCCCCAACGGCATCCCGAATATGCCGATGGCGTTCTCAATCATTTTATCGGCCAGATAGGGGGTAAGGCCGCCGCTGGTGAGCGCCGCCTCCTCCTCGGGCGTCAAGTCCGCCCAAGCAGCAACGGTTTTCGTGCGCTCCTCCACCGAACGCTGGTAAAAACCCGGCAGACGCGAAGTACGGTTCATAGCTTCCCCGCGCAGAAAAGCCCACGCTGGTGGTGGGCCCATACACGCTTATTCAACTATATTGGGAAGGCCTGCCAAAAGCTATCAGATGCCCTCACGGATAGGGGCCGGAGTGCGGGCTACAAGGCGTTCTCAACCCAGGTGATCCGAGCCTCTGGACGGTGCTCTTGCCACCATGCCGTGCAGCGCTTCGCCAGATAGCGCGCTGCTTCGTAATAGTACGGCTCATTACGGCGCTGACTTTCGTATTCTACGTAAGGCCCTAGCTTGCTCCACGTTTTGATCACGATGGGGCTGACCCATTCGATCAATCCTTCGTCAGTAACCCATTCCTGACGCAGCAGAAAGCCAAGATGGTCGAAGGAATTGAGCACGCGCTTCACGTAGCGCTGGCCTAACGGGTCAAGAGAGGCAAGGCCTTGTTGGGGGTCATCCGGCAGATGCAGGTAAATCCAGCGTCGCGCCTCAATGTCCTCGTCGGACATCATTTCGCGGAAGATGTCGTTGTAGACGGCTAGATGGCGACTGTCCACCGATTCGACAAGCTGCATAAGCACTACGATCCCACCGCCGATGACCGTTGCAAAAGCAGCTGCGGATGAAAGCCCCTCCAGCATAGCCCACAGGTCCCATCCGTCGCCTGCCGGCCGTCCGATAGCCAACCACACCAGAACGATGAGGCTTACCCACACGACCAGCATGCCGAGGCTCAGCACAGCGGCGACGGCTACCACCTTCCCCGCCGAAAGTCGCTTTAATGTCCGCATGGGCTACTCCCTCTCACTGATTGAGATTGGGTGTTAGTATGCAATGTTTAGCCGCCAGACACAACCGTTGCAAAGGTTGTGACATCCCACGTACCGCGAATGCGCAGCCGTTGGAGTTCAAAGGGAGCGGTTTTGGTCTGGTGCATCCCTTGGATGGTAGTCACAGCGCCCCAGTAACCTACCTCCTGCGCGACCTCAATAACGGCGGCATCGTAGCGGCCTGATGGATAGGCGATGAAACGCGGTTGGTAGCCCAACTTGGCTTCTATGGTCTGGGCAGGGCCTAGCAGATGGAAGATCAACCAATCGCGGTCGCGGTTGATGTATTCGACGTGCTCGCGTCCATGCACTTCAATATCCATCCCTGCCTGATGCATTTCCTGCAGCATATCCCAGGTCATGTAGCCCG
>DAOTYL010000305.1:0-5059 GCA_034434955.1 Anaerolineae bacterium
GAACCGAACGCCTACGCTTCGGCATGGGATCTGTGGATGCCGCACTTCCTGGGCATCTACGAGGCGTGGCCGGGCTTCATGAACGGCTTTCACGGATTGCCTTCGCGCAACGGCGGGCAGATCCTATGGGCCAACTCGCTGGGGCGGCCCACCTCTTTCGGCTGCATCATCCTTGACCTGCCGGATGCGGAATGGCTCTACACCTGGGCTGAGGACGGCGTAGTGGTAGAGATCGTGGAGTGATCTACTTTCACCTCATCACTCCCGCCCTGCGATTGTGAGGAAGGTAGGGAAGGTACGGCCTACCCCCCCGTATCCATTGACCGTCACCCCGCCCCCCAACCGTTGGCAAAGGGCATGGGGACGCGGTAAAACCAATCGTGTTGGAGGGACAGGCCGCCGTGATCGGTGGGCTTGTGTACCGCTTTTCTGATGGTCCATGCGCCGGGCTTCGATCCCGACGGTCTCTCTACCACCGGAGGGAAGAAACATGGCTGTGATCCAGACCGAGAATCTCACCAAGTACTACGGCAAGGCGCGCGGCGTGATCGACCTTCACCTCAACGTGGAGCAAGGCGAGGTTTTTGGCTATCTCGGCCCTAACGGTGCCGGCAAGACGACCACCATCCGCACCCTGTTGGGCTATCTGCGCCCGACCGCCGGTCGGGCAACTGTGTTCGGCCTTGACTCGTTCCACGACGCCATCGCCATCAAGCGGCGGGTGGGCCACCTGCCCGGCGAGTTCGCCCTTTATCCCCACCTGACCGGCGAGCAACTGCTGCGCTACTTTGCTCATCTGCGCGGCGGCGTAGATTGGAGCTACGTGCGGACGCTGGCTGAGCGGCTGGATATAGACCTCACAAGGCGCATTGGTCAGCTCTCGCACGGCAATCGGCAGAAGATTGGCCTACTGCAGGCTTTCATGCACCGCCCGGAGCTGCTCATTCTGGACGAGCCGACCAGTGGCCTAGACCCGCTGGTGCAGCACACCTTCTATGAGCTTGTAGATGAGGCACGGGCCAACGGCCAGACGGTCTTCATCTCATCGCACATCCTGCCGGAAGTGGAGCGACTGTGCGACCGCGTGGGCATCATCCGCGAGGGACGGTTGGTCGCTGTGGAGATGGTCGCTGCGCTCAAGGCGCGGGCTTTGCGGCGGCTGGAGATCACCTTTGAGGCGCCGGTGCCCGCTGAGCAATTCACCAAGCTGCCGGGTGTGCGGGATGTGACAGTGGCCGACCGCCACCTGCGCTGCACTGTGGTTGGCTCACTGGAGGCGGTAGTAAAAGCCGCTGCGCAGTACACCGTCATCAATATCCGCAGCGAGGAACCCAGCCTTGAGGAAGTCTTCCTCACCTTCTACGGCAGACAGGCCGACAATGCCGCAAAGGAGGCGCACCATGCTGCGTAACGTCTTCCTGAAAACCCTGCGCGATGTGCGTGGCGCGCTGGCCTGGTGGGCCGGTGGGCTGGGCCTGATGTGCCTGTGGTTTGTCACCTTCTTCCCCGCCATCTCCGGAGCGGCAGGCTTGCAGGAGTACATGGAGTCGCTGCCCGAATCGTTCCTTGCCATGTTCGGCGTTTCGGAGACGACGCTTATCACCACGCTGGCGGGCTTCCTCACCGTGGAACTGATGAGCGCCTGGCTGCCCGGCCTGACGATCGCCTTCGGCGTCAGCATCGGCGGGGGGCTGCTAAGCCGCGAGGAGGACGAAGGCTCGCTGGACTTGCTGCTGGCGAATCCCGTCCCGCGCTGGCGGGTAGCGCTGGAGAAGTTCGCCGCGCTGATAGCCTTCACCGTGATCGTGGCGCTGGCCTGCTGGGTAGGGCTGCTGCTGGGCATAGCGGTGATAAACGTGGAAGCCGGCGATGTGCACTTGCTGGACGGCATGTTAAGCCTTACGGCGCTGACGCTCTTTTTCGCCGCGCTGACGTATTGCCTAACATGCCTCAAGCGCGGGCGTGGTCTGGCGATCGGCGTGGGCGCCGGGCTGGCCGTCGTCACCTTTTTCACCAACAGCCTCGCCGATCTGGCCAACTTGCCGGAGTGGTCGCGCCGCTTCTCACCCTGGTACTACTACGGGGGCGATGTCATCCTGGCAGAGGGGATCAAGTGGGAGCACTTCGGGCTGCTTATCGGCCTGACCGTGCTACTTGTTGCCCTCGGCGTGTGGGGCTTCAGCCAGCGCGATCTGGGCACCTAAGGGGCAGCTGGCATGGGTGCTCTGAGAGCATGGAAAGAGCGTGCGCGGACGCTCAAGGCCGAGACCTATGCGCTATATCTGGCCTACCGCGATCCACGCACGCCTTGGTACGCCAAAGCCTTCGCCGCGCTGGTGGTAGGATATGCCTTCAGCCCCATTGACCTCATCCCCGACTTTGTGCCGCTGTTGGGGTATGTGGATGACATGGTGATCATCCCGCTGGGCGTGGCGCTGGCGCTAAAGATGATCCCTGCGCCGGTGATGGCCGACGCCCGTCTGCGAGCGCAGGAAGCCCTGTGGGCGGACAGCCCTCTCAGCCGTGTTGCCGCCGCGGTGATCGTCCTGATCTGGATGGGACTGCTAGTGCTGGCGATCTGGTGGGCTGTGCGGATGTTCAGGGGCGGGCGGTGATGCTCCCGCCCCTGTCCTTTTCTCCATAAAGCTAGCGGCAAGAGCAACTACCCTCCGTGCGGCGTGCCGCCCTCGTCGCTGCGCCGCTCTGGGCGGTGCGGAAGGAATTGCCGCAGCCGCAGGTGGCTACAGCATTGGGATTATCGATGCGGAAGCCGCTGCTCATCAGAGTATCCACAAAGTCCACGCTGGAGCCACGAATGTACTGCAGGCTGACGGGGTCTACGAACACCTTTACCCCCTCGACTTCGGTGATGCTGTCCTCTTCCTGCGGGTTGTTGTCAAAAGCCATGCCGTATTGGAGGCCGGAGCAACCACCACCCGCCACAAAGATGCGCAGCCCGTAGCCCTCCAACTGCTTTTCGGCCATCAGCGCCTTGATCTTTGTGATCGCGGCTGGGGTCATGGAGATCACCGACGTATCGTGCAAGGTTTGCTCGCCCATCGCTTCTTATGCTCCTCTTTGGTCCGACGCTACGTGTACTGGGTTCGCCCTCAAGCGCTTGGGTGCTGCGACAAGGGGACAAAGTACGAGCAGGCCCTCCCGCCTTGCCGCAGGTGCTCCAGGCGTTGGGGGGTAATGCCCAACAAACGGCTGATGTACTGAAGGTCAAACAGGCACAGGTCTTCGTGGTCCTCAACCACTCCGCGATAGGGGCAGTTGCCCGTGTGGAGCACGTAGCCGTTGGGATGAGCCTCCCAGCGGGCTTCATAGCCTTGGCGGGAGAGATGCTCTACCACGCGGTCGAGGCGCTGCTCAAGGGCTTCCCCCTGCGGCGCAGGGCCAAGCGTCGATGCCATGCGCTCGGCAACCCCCAAGAAGATGACGTTGACCTGCTCAGGCGGCAGCGTATCTTTCAGCTCCGCCAGCATATGGGTCGTCAGCATCCTGACGTTTTTGGGGAAGAGCGCCTCGGCCTTCTCGGTGAGCCGATACACATATTTGGGGCGCCCGGGTGTGCTGCGGTGGCGAATCTGCGGCAGGCCCACCAGCCCCTCGCTGCGCAGTACATCCAGGTGGTGGCGCACCGTCACCGCCGACAGGTCGCCGAGCGCCTCGCTCAGTTCGTCGACGGTAGCCTCGCCGTGCTCGCGCAGATACTCAATGATTTTCTGTCTGGTTTTTTGCATGGGCGTTTTCCCCGCTTCCAAACAAAGTGCAAAGCCCTACAGCCAATGGAGATGCTACTCCTCACATTGTGGCCTGGGCAGTATTATTGTCAAATTTGGCTTGTTTAATGTGGATTATAGCAGATATCGCTCTGAAAATCCCACGATCTCAGGGCGTTAATCCTTCTGCTGCGATCTGGCGGCTGAACTGGGTGTGGTAGAGTTGGGCGTACAGCCCGCCCTGTGCCAACAGCTCCTCATGGGTGCCCCGCTCCACGATTTGCCCGCGATCCATCACCAGAATGAGGTCCGCAGCGAGGATGGTGCTCAAGCGGTGGGCGATCACCACACTGGTGCGCCCGGCCATGACGGTCTTCAACGCCTCTTGAATGAGCGCCTCCGATTGGCTGTCCAGATGGCTGGTAGCCTCGTCCAGCACGAGGATGCGCGGGTCTTTGAGGATGACACGGGCGAGGGCTATACGCTGCTTCTCGCCGCCGCTCAGCCGATAGCCACGCTCGCCCACGATGGTGTCATAGCCCTCCGGCAAGCCCATGATGAAGTCGTGGATGTTGGCCGCCTTGCAAGCCGCCTCGATATCCCGCTGGGTAGCATCCAGCTTGGCGTAGAGCAGGTTGGTGCGGATCGTATCGTGGAAGAGATAGGTTTCCTGCGTCACCATCCCGATCTGCGCAGCCAGTGAGTCCAGCGCAATATCGCGCAGGTCATAGCCATCCAAGAGGATGCGCCCTTCGGTGGGGTCGTAGAGGCGGGGGATGAGGTAGGTGAGCGTGGTCTTGCCTGCGCCACTAGGCCCCACCAGCGCTACCAGTTGCCCCGGTCGGATGGCGAACGAGACATCATCCAAGGCCTTCTCGCGGGCTTGGCTGGGCGGCACAGGGAGGCGCAGAGCGCCGTTTCCGGCCTCGCGGCGGGTGTCATCACCGGAGAGCACGGCCTGAACACTATCTAGGCGGCCATGGCGGGTCACTTCGCTAAGGAGGGGTTGGCCCCCCACTCCATACACGAAGCTAACGTGCTCAAAAACCAGCTCGCCGCGCACCTCAGAGAGCCGTAGAGCGTTCGGCTTCTCGGCGATGTCCGGTGGCAGGTCGATCACCTCAAACACGCGCTCAAAACTAACCATAGAGGTAGCAAAGTCCACCGGCGCATTGGTGAGGGCCTGAAGCGCCGCGTAGAGCTGCGCGAGGTAGGCACTGAAAGCGACAATTGTGCCGATGGTAAACACGCCGCGCAGCACCAGATGTCCGCCGATCCAGTACACCAGCGCCGTGCCTACCGCGCCCACGAGGCCGATCAGTACAAAGAAGAGG
>DAOTYL010000306.1:0-20700 GCA_034434955.1 Anaerolineae bacterium
CAACGTCAACCTCTTCGTGGAGCTGCAGAAGCCCGTCGCACTGGAGAAAGGCTCCAAGTTCGCCATCCGCGAGGGCGGCCTCACCGTCGGCGCGGGCGTCATCACCGAGATTCTGGAATGAGAGACTCTGGTCTGACCGGCCTCACAGGAGGGGCCGGTCAGGCCGGTTGAGGGTTGCCAATGGTGAAGCAGAAGATCCGCATACGGCTGAAGGCATACGATCACCGCGTCTTGGACGAATCGGCGCGGCGCATTGTGGAAGCAGCGGAGCGCACCGGAGCGCGAGTAGTGGGGCCGGTGCCGCTGCCCACGCGCATTCAGCGCTGGACAGTACGGCGTTCGACGTTTATTGACAAGGATTCGCAGGAGCACTTCGAGATGCGCACGCACAAGCGGCTGATCGATGTGCTCGATCCCGATGCCAAGACCATTGATACGTTGACGCGGCTGAACCTGCCTGCCGGGGTTGACATCGAGATCAAGATTTAGGCGCACGTGCGGATGAGGAGGTCTCCCCTATTCCCCGGGGATAAGGGGCGGTGGGCGGCGTCCGCACAGATTCAGTGAGGATACTTGGGGGAGGACGCAGGAGGATAGGGACAATGGTGACCCCCTGCGGGCTTCCTTGGAGGCAGTGCCAAGATGATCAAGGGCATCATCGGAAAGAAAATCGGCATGACCCAGGTTTTTGACGAGGATGGGAGTGTTATTCCCGTCACCGTGATACAGGCCGGGCCATGCTGGGTGACGCAAATCAAAACAGATGCCAAAGACGGTTATAACGCCGTACAACTGGGCTATGAAGAAATCGCCGCCGATGAGGCGGATGAGAAGGCCAAGGCGCGTAAGGTGGAGCGCCGTCTGAAGAAGCCGGAGCGCGGGCACTTGGGCCTGCTGACTCCCGATGAGAAGCATCCGCAGCGCAAGCAGCTGGCCAACCCCGTCCCTGCGCTGCGCCATCTGCGCGAGCTACGCGTGGATGACGTAAGTGGCGTGGAAGAGGGGCAGAAGATCACGGTGGCGGTCTTTGAGGCTGGCGACCGCGTGGACGTGATTGGGACGAGCAAGGGACGCGGTTTTGCGGGCGTGGTGAAGCGTCATGGCTTTAGGGGCGGCCCCAAGACGCACGGACAAGCCGACCGGCAGCGTGCTCCCGGTTCTATCGGCTCCACAACGACGCCCGGGCGTGTGCCCAAGGGACGGCGCATGGCGGGCCGTATGGGCGGCCAGCAGGTGACCTCGCTCAATCTGGAGGTGGTGGTGGTGGATGCAGAGCGCAACCTGCTGGCGGTGAAAGGCAGCGTGCCCGGCGCGAAGGGCGGCTTGGTTGTCATCCGCCCAACGGTGAAGAGGCAGTGAGGGAATCGGTATGGTGATCAAACTCCCTGTTCTGAACATGCGCGGGCAGGAAGTCGGCGAGAGGGAACTGCCTGCCAGCATCTTTGAGGCGCCTATCAACGTGGGGCTGATGCATCAGGCCTATGTGCGCCAGATGGCCAACGCCCGCCTCGGGACACACGACACGAAGACGCGCGGCGAGGTGAACCGTACCAAGCAGAAGTGGTATCGGCAGAAGGGGACGGGACGCGCCCGTCACGGCAGCCGCAACGCGCCGATCTTCGTGGGGGGCGGCGTGGCGCATGGGCCGCATCCGCGTAAATACACTCAGCGTATGCCCAAGAAGATGCGGCGTGGCGCGCTGCGTTCGGCGCTCTCGGCCAAGGCGGCTGAGGGGGCGATTGTGCTGGTGGATCGGCTGGAGATGGCAGCGCCGAAGACGCGCGAGATGGCCGATGTGCTCTATCGGCTGGTAGGGGATAGCACAGCGCTGGTGCTGCTGGCGCAGGCCGATGAGAACGTGCAGCTCTCGCTGCGCAACCTGCCGGATGCGCGCTACCTGCGGGCTAGCTACCTGAACGTGCGCGACCTGCTCAAGTATGAGAAGGTGATCATGCCGCTTGATGCGCTGGACGTGATCACCAGCTGGTTGGGCGAGCCGCAGAGGAGCGAATAGTCATGGGTGGGCCGATTCATCTATATGACGTGATCCGCCGACCGGTGATCAGCGAGAAGAGCGAACGGCTGAGAAGCGAGCAGAACGTCTACGTCTTCGAGGTGGACCTGCGTGCCAACAAGCCGCTGATCAAGGAGGCGGTAGAGACCATCTTCGGGGTGAAGGTGCTCAAGGTGCGCACGGCGATCATGCCGGCCAAGCTGGGGCGGCGGCTGCGCAAGACGTACATCCGCAAGCCGCAGTGGAAGAAAGCCTATGTGACCGTTGCCCCGGGTGAGAAGATAGACCTGGTCGGTGTGTGAGCGTGCGGCCTGATTGAATAGGCAAGCGAGGGACTGGGGACATCATGGCGATCAAGACCTTCAAACCCACCTCTCCCGGTCGGCGGGGGATGACGGGGTACACGTTTGAAGAGATCACAAAGGAGGAGCCGGAGCGCTCGCTGACGCGCATCCTGAAGCGACATGCGGGCCGCAACAACCAGGGGAAGATCACGGTGCGGCATCGCGGCGGCGGCCATCGGCGGCGCTATCGCATCATAGATTTTAAGCGCGACAAGATCGGCATTCCGGGGCGTGTGTCGAGCATTGAGTACGACCCCAACCGCTCGGCACGCATTGCGCTGGTGACCTATGCCGATGGCGAGAAGCGCTACATCATCGCGCCGCTGGGCCTTAAGGTGGGGGATGTGGTGATGAGCGGCCCGCAGGCGGAGGTGCGTCCTGGCAATGCCCTGCCCTTGCGCAACATTCCGGTGGGGACGGTGGTGCATAACATTGAACTCTATGAGGGTCGGGGTGGGCAGCTAGTGCGTGCGGCGGGCACGTCGGCGCAGCTGCTGGCCAAAGAAGACCCCTATGCTGTCATCCGCCTGCCAAGCGGCGAAATGCGCTACATACGGCTGGAATGCATGGCAACGGTAGGGCAGGTTGGGAACACCGAACATGGCAACATCAAGCTGGGCAAGGCCGGGCGCAAGCGCTGGCTGGGATGGCGCCCCACAGTGCGCGGGAGCGCCATGGACCCCGCCTCGCATCCGCATGGCGGCGGTGAAGGCCGTGCGCCTATCGGCATGCCCGGCCCGAAGACTCCCTGGGGCAAGCCGGCGCTAGGCAAGAAGACGCGCCGCAATAAAGAGACCGATAAGTACATCATTCGGCGGCGCGGCAAGAAGCGCTGAGCAGGCCCGATTCGAGGGATGAGCGGAGGGTAGTCAGATGTCACGCAGTTTGAAGAAGGGGCCTTATGTTGACCCCAAGTTGATGAAGAAGATTGAGCAGATGAATGCGACAGGTGAGCGCAAGGTGATCCGCACCTGGAGCCGCGCATCGGTGATCTTTCCGGAGTTTGTGGGGCACACCATTGCGGTTCACGATGGGCGTCGGCATGTGCCGATCTACATCACCGAGAACATGGTAGGCCATCGGCTGGGCGAGTTTGCGCCGACGCGCACCTTTCGCAGCCACTTTGCGAAGGAAAAGAAGGGGCGCTAAAGCATGGACGTGCACGCAACAGCCAAGTTCCTGCCCATCTCGCCGCAGAAGATCCGTCTGGTGTGCGATCAGGTGCGCGGCATGAACGCCTTTGAGGCGGTGGATGTGCTGCGTCACATGCCCCAGAAGGGGGCGCGGTTTGTGCTGAAGACGCTGCGCAGCGCCATGGCGAATGCGGAGAACAACTTTGAGCTAGACCCCAAGAATCTCTACATCGCCCGAATCTATGCGGGCGATGGGCCGCGCCGACATTGGCGACGCTTTGGCGCACGCGGCCGTTTCAAGCCCTTGATTCGGCGCACGGCGCACCTGACGGTGGTGCTGAGCGAGCGTGAGGAGGCAATCTAGAGTATGGGACGCAAAGTACATCCGGTAGGGATGCGCCTGCGCATCCACAAGGACTGGAACGCACGCTGGTACGCCGAGGGGCGCCGCTACGGTGAGCAGCTGCACGAGGATCTCCTGATCCGCCGTCTGGTAGAGGAAAAGTACGCTGCGGCGGGCATCGCCAAGGTGGAGATTGAACGCTACCCCAATCAGGTGTATGTGAAGCTGCACACAGCACGGCCCGGCATCATCATCGGGCGCAAGGGGACGGCGGTAAAGGAGCTACGGCAGGAGCTGGAAGCACTGACCGGCAAAACTGTGAAGGTAGACGTGGAGGAAGTGCCTTCACCGGACACGGAAGCCAAGCTGGTGGCGGAAAACATCGCCAGCCAGTTGGAGCGGCGCATCTCGCACAGCCGGGCGATGAAGCGTGCAGCGCAGCAGGCCATGCGGCAGGGCGCTAAAGGCATCAAGATCATGTGCTCTGGGCGTTTGGCCGGTTCGGAGATGGCGCGGCGGGAGTGGGTGCGTGAGGGGCGTGTGCCGCTCCAAACGCTGCGCGCCGACATTGACTACGGCTTTGCCGAAGCGCTGACCACGTTTGGGCGCATCGGCGTGAAGGTGTGGATTTACAAGGGCGACGTGCTGGGCGAGGAGAAACAGGAAGTCGTCGAGGGCGGGGTATACGTGAGCTAGAAAAACCCCGCACGGCTTCCAATCGGCGCGGGCGCATAGAGGGTGAAACAGCACAGGCGGGCGGCTCGCACGTAAGGGCTGTCTGCCGGCGGGAGATAGTACAAGATGTTGATGCCAAAGCGAGTGAAATACCGCAAGCAATTTCGCGGGCGCATGAAGGGCAAGGCCTCGCGGGGGAACAAGGTAGATTTCGGCGAGGTGGGGCTGCAATCGCTTGAGCCGGCTTGGATCACCAGCCGGCAGATCGAGGCGGCGCGGCGTGCCATCGTGCGCTACCTGAAGCGTCGCGGGAGGGTGTACATCCGCATCTTTCCGGATAAGCCGGTGACGCGCAAGCCTGCCGAGACGCGTATGGGGAAGGGCAAGGGATCGGTGGACCACTGGGTAGCCGTCGTGAAGCCCGGGCGGGTGATGTTCGAAGTGGCCGGTGTGGACGATGAGACGGCTTGCGAGGCCCTGCGCCGTGCGAGCTACAAGATGCCTGTGCGTTGCCGCATTATCAAGCGCATCGATCCCATCTCTGGCGTGGAGGTGACGATCTGATGAAGCTCAAGGCATCTGAATTGGCCCAACTTTCTCTGGCCGAGCTTCAGCGTCGTCTTGATGAGGCCAAGCAAGAATACTTCAACCTGCGCTTCCAGCGCGCCTCAGGCCAGTTAGAGGACACCAATCGCTTGCGCATCACGCGGCGCAACATTGCCCGCATCCTAACAGTGATGCGGCAGAAGCAACGGGAGGCGGAGCATGCCGAATCGGAGGCGTAGGCTGACCGGCTATGTGGTCAGCAACAAGATGGACAAAACCGTTGTGGTGCAGGTGGAGCGGAAGCTACGCCACCCGCTGTACGGTAAGGTGATCAAGAAGGCCAAGCGCTACATGGCCCACGATGAGGGAAACCGTTGCCAAATGGGCGACGTGGTGGTCATCGTCGAGTCGCGGCCGTTGAGCAAGCGGAAGCGCTGGGTGGTGGAGCGCATCCTGCGCGAGGATTTAAGCGCCCGCACGGCGGAGCTGGCGGAGCTGGGTGAGATCTCTCCGGAAGAGGTCGGCGCGGTGGTAACAGAGATGGCCGAGGCCTCTCCGCAGGAAGACGTGGAAGCCGCCGAGGGCGGAGCAGAGTGATCATCACGGTGGCGAGGGTGTAGCCATGATTCAACAAGAGAGTCGGCTCAAGGTGGCTGACAACAGCGGAGCACGCGAGATACTCGTGATCCGAGTGCTGGGTGGCTCCAAGCGGTACTACGGCGGCGTGGGTGATATTGTGGTGGCAACGGTGAAGAAAGCCCAGCCTCATGCTGCGGTAAAGAAGAGCGATATTGTGCGGGCGGTGATCGTGCGGACGACCAAAGCATACCGCCGTGAAGACGGCTCTTATATCCGTTTTGATGATAACGCCGCCGTGATCCTTGACGGCGAGACCAAGAGTCCTAAAGGCACGCGCATCTTTGGGCCGGTGGCACGCGAGCTGCGTGAAGCAGGGTTCATGAAGATCGTCTCGCTGGCGCCGGAAGTGCTCTAGCGCTGCGTGCCGCAACAGGACAGAGGTTGGAAAGAATGGCGAAGAAGAAAGAACAGAAGAACCGCGTGTTCAGGCCCAAGATCAAGAAGGGCGATCTGGTGGAAGTCATCGCCGGCAACGATAAGGGGGTGCGGGGCCGTGTGCTGCGCGTGCTACCTAAGGAGCAGCGCGTAGTGGTAGAAGGCGTGAACATCCGCAAGAAGCACCAGCGCCCTATGCCGGCGGGGCGCGGTCAGGTGCAGGCGGGCATCATCCAGTTTGAGGCGCCGATCCACATCTCCAACGTGATGCTGGTAGACCCCGTGACCAACGAGCGGACACGGGTGGGCATCCGTCGGGATGAGGCAGGCAACCGCATCCGCATCGCCAAGAAGAGCGGACAGGAAGTGGACTGATGCACAGGCTAAAAGCGTACTACAACGATGTGGTGCGTCCGGCGCTCATTAAGCGCTTTGGATACCGCAACGTCATGGAAGCACCGCGCCTCGTCAAGGTGGTGATCAACGTGGGTGTGGGCGAGGCGCTGGAGAATGCACGTGCACTGGATGCGACGGTGGAGGACATTGCGGCCATCACCGGGCAGAAACCTGTGGTGACCAAGGCACGCAAGAGCGTGGCGGCCTTCAAACTACGGGCTGGGCGTGCCATCGGTGTGAAGGTCACGCTGCGCGGCGAGCGCATGTGGTCATTCCTTGATCGGTTGATTAACGTGGCGCTGCCGCGCACCCGCGACTTCCGGGGCATCTCGGCGACGGGCTTTGACGGGCGCGGCAACTACACGCTGGGCCTGCGCGAGCAGATTTTGTTCCCGGAGGTCGCCTACGAGAAGATTGACAAAGTGCGCGGGCTGGAGATCAGCATTGTGACGACGGCGCGCACCGATGAGGAAGGGCGCGAGCTGCTGCGGCTGTTGGGCATGCCCTTCCAGGGGGTGGAAGTGGTCACGCCGTCCTATGCGCGTAGTAAAGCCTAAGGGGATGGACATCAATGGCTAAGAAGTGTATGCCGTATCGCGAGATGCGCCGGAAGTATGCAGTGCGCGTGCGCAATCGCTGCAAGCGCTGCGGGCGCCCACGCGGATACATCCGCAAGTTTGAGCTATGCCGCATCTGCTTCCGTGAGCTGGCGCTGCAGGGGCATATCCCCGGCATCTCGAAAGCAAGCTGGTAGGGCCGAGGAGGAAGCGGAATGGTTGCGGTGGTCAACGATCCGATTGCAGACATGCTGACGCGCATCCGTAATGCGCTTATGGCGCGGCACAGTGAAGTGGCGATGCCGTATTCGCAGATGAAGGAGCAGCTGGCGCGGGTGCTGCAGCAAGAGGGGTATATTGAGGGCTACAAGGTGGTGGATGAGAAGCCCTGCAAGATGCTGCGCATCAAGCTCAAGTATGTGGGGACGCGGCGTCAGCGCAAGCCGGTGATCAGCGGGCTGCAGCGCGTGAGCAAGCCCGGGCGGCGCGTCTATGCGGGCTATCGTGAGATTCCTTGGGTGAAGAGCGGCATGGGCATCGCCATCCTCTCCACCCCGCGCGGTGTGATGACCGATCATCGGGCGCGGCGCGAGCGCGTTGGCGGGGAGATTCTGTGCTACGTGTGGTAAAGGGGGTGCTCTCTTCGCTCCTGGGAGGACGAGGAGCAAGGAGTACCCCGCTGGAAAGAGTGGAGTAGGCAATGTCCCGAATTGGCAAACAACCAATCCCCATTCCCGACGGTGTGACGGTGATCATCGCAGGGAATGAGGTGACTGTCAAAGGCCCCAAGGGCGAATTGTCGCGGCGGTTTGATCCGGACATGCGTATTGAGCAGAAGGACGGGCAGATCATCGTCACGCGGCCCTCTGATGAGCGTCACCACCGTGCGCTGCACGGGCTGACACGGGCGCTCATCCACAATATGGTGGTAGGCGTAAGCGAGGGGTTCCAGAAGCGGCTGTACGTCTCAGGCAAGGGCTACCGCGCCGAGATGCAGGGCAACGATCTGCGGCTGACGCTGGGCTACTCGCACGATATTCTGGTAGTTCCTCCGCCGGGGGTCTCGTTTCAGGTGGAGGAACGCGGTGGCCTCATCATCATCAACGCCATTGACAAGGAGCTGCTGGGGCAGATCGCGGCGGACATCCGCAAGCTACGCCCGGTTGAGCCGTACAAGGGCAAGGGCATCCGCTATGAGGATGAGGTCGTGCGCCTGAAGGCGGGTAAAGCGGGCAAGGCGGGGAAGTCGTAGGTAGAGATCGCCCTGTAATGATCTGGGGCGGTCTCGCAATAGCGTGTGTGACGGAGAGCAGCAGACGATGGATATCGCAAAGGAGCGCGCTGAGGCGCGCAAGCGCCGCCACCTGCGTGTGCGCAAGCGGGTTTTTGGGACGCCGGAGCGGCCACGCTTGAACGTGTTCCGCAGCCACAAACACATCTACGCGCAGGTAATTGACGACACGGTGGGGCATACGCTGGCGGCGGCTTCCACCATAGATGTTGCGCTGCGTGGCCAGACGGAGGGTAAGACCAAATCCGAGCAAGCCAAGCTGGTCGGCAGGCTGGTGGCCGAGCGGGCGCTGGAGGCCGGCGTGAAGAAAGTCGTGTTTGATCGGGGCGGCTATCAGTATCATGGGCGTGTGAAGGCGCTGGCAGAAGCCGCACGCGAGGCCGGCCTGGAGTTTTGATCCCACTCTCATTTTCCCCTTTTGGGGCGTGGGCAGTGGGAAGTGAACCAACGACGGAGTGAGACATGGGAAGAAGACGACAAGAACCGCGCGTCCTCGAAGAGCGTGAAGAGCTAGATGAGCGTGTGCTGGACATCACCCGCGTAGCAAAGGTGATCAAGGGCGGGCGGCGCTTTGCCTTCCGCACTGTGGTGATCGTGGGTGATAATCGGGGCCGCGTAGGCGTGGGCGTGGGCAAGGCACGCGGCGTGCCCGATGCCATCCGCAAAGGCTCCGAGCGTGCCCGCCGCAATATGGTCAAAATCCCCTTGGTGGGGACGACGATCGCGCATCCCGTTGAAGCCAAGTACGGAGGCGCTGTAGTGATGTTGCGTCCGGCGTCGCCCGGCACAGGCGTGATTGCGGGCGGGGCCGTGCGTGCGGTGGTGGAGGCGGCGGGTATCCGCGACATCCTGACCAAGTCTAAAGGCAGCTCTAACATGCTGAATGTGGCGCGTGCGACGTGGCTGGGCCTGCAGCAACTGCTGGATGTCGAGGAGCTGGCGCAGATGCGCGGCAAAGACCCCCAAGAGGTGCTGCCCTTCTGGATGCGCGAGAGGAAGCGAGGCAGGTAGCGATGGCCAAGAAGAAGCGGCAGAAGGTCCTGCGCATCACGTTGGTGAAAAGCCCCATCGGCTATTCGCAGAAGCAGAAGCAAACCGTGCGGTCGCTGGGGCTGAGGAAGATGCACCAGACGGTGGAGCACGTCGACACGCCCGCCCTGCGCGGGATGATCGCGGCGGTGAGCCATCTGGTGAGCGTTGAAGAGGTGGGGTAAAGCCATGAAAGTACACGACCTGCGTCCCGATGCGGGTGCAAAGAAAAAGCGCAAGCGAGTGGGTCGTGGTATAGCGGCCGGCCAGGGAAAGACGGCCGGACGCGGTACCAAGGGTCAAAACGCACGCAGTGGTGGCGGTGTGCGCCCCTACTTTGAGGGTGGGCAGCTGCCGCTGGTGCGCCGTTTGCCGTTCAAGCGTGGGTTCAACAACATCTTCCGCATCGAGTATCAGGAAGTGAACGTTGACCAACTGGAAGGTCGCTTTGAGGCAGGGGCAGAGGTGACGCCGGAGATGTTGGCCGCCGTCGGGTTGATCCGCGATGCCGATCGGCCTGTGGTGTTGCTGGGACGCGGCGAGGTGCGGTCACCCTTCACGGTGAAGGTGCACCGCTGCTCCAAGAGTGCCCAGCAAAAGATCGAGGCGGCGGGTGGCGCAGTGGAGAAACTGCCCCTTTTGCTGAGGGGGGCACGGGCAACGGTGAAGCTGCTGCCCAAGAAGCAGATTGAGGCGCTGAAAGCACGACAGGCAGCTGACGCCTCATGACGGCGGCTGCGGGAGAGGGGACATCATGTCCGTGATACAAGGCCTGCGCGAGTCGTTCCGCCTGCCCGACCTGCGGCGGCGCATCCTGATCACCTTGTTGCTGCTGGTGATCTATCGCTTGGCGGCCAACGTGCCGGTGCCGGGTGTGGACCATGAGGTGCTGCGGCAGGTGCTCAGCCCACAAAGCAACGTGAGCGCGTTTGCACAGGTGCTAGACTTGCTGTCGGGCGGGGCGGTGTCGAACTTTAGTGTGCTGGCGATGGGGGTCTATCCCTACATCACGGCCAGCATCATTTTGCAGATTCTGACCCCTGTGATCCCTGCGCTGGAAGAGATGGCGAAGGAAGGTCAGGCCGGGCGGGACAAGATCAACCGGCTGACGTATTATCTGGCGATCCCGATGGCCGCTTTTCAGGCCGTCGCACAGGTGAACATCTTTGGGGCGGGCACGGCCAACCAGATCATCCCCGGCTTTGGCTTCGGGGCAGGGCAGAATCCCCTGCTGACGGTGACGGTGGTGGCGGTGATGACCGCCGGTACACTGTTCGCCATCTGGCTGGGCGAGCTGATCACCGAAGACGGCATCGGCAACGGCCTGAGCCTCATTATCTTTGCGGGCATTGTGGCGCGTGTGCCCTTCAACTTAACGCGGCTGTTCAGCGCTGATGCTGCCACAACGATCCGCAACCTCGTGTTGTTCTTGGCGCTGACGGTGTTGACGGTGCTGGTGATTGTGGCCGTGCAGCAAGGGCAGCGACGCATTCCGGTGAAATATGGGCGGCGTGTGCGTGGGATGAAGATGTACGGCGGTGGTTCAACCTACCTGCCGCTGCAGGTGAACACGGCGGGCATGATCCCCCTCATCTTCGCCCAATCGGTGTTGAGCTTGCCGCCCATATTGGCGAGTTTCTTCCAGAGGAGCGGATCGCAGTTCATTGCCAATGCAGCGAACAGCATCAGTACGGTTTTCGGCAGTCAGGGAGGGGCGTTTGTCGGCGGGCAGATCGTGTACTGGCTGGTGTACTTCGCCATGGTGGTGGGGTTCACCTATTTGTACACCTACATCCTGATCAGCAACGCCAATTTTGCCGAGAACCTGCAACGCAACGGCGGGTTTATCCCCGGCATCCGACCCGGAAAAAACACGGAGCAGTTTATCAACCGCGTGGTGGGACGTATCACGCTGGTGGGGGCGCTCTTCTTGGGATTTGTGGCAGTGGTGCCGGGGGTGATCCAGATCGTGATGAACCTGATCCAGCCCGGCGCGGGGACGGAGGTGCGCGACGCCTTGTACATTATCAGCGGCGGAGGGCTGATCATCATCGTCGGTGTGGTGATCGACACCATGCGCCAGCTTGAAGCGCAGCTGGTGATGCGCCACCGTGAGAGCTTCATCCGCTAGGAGAGAGAAAGGCCAGCACAGCAACAGAGAAGGGGTAAAGCGGATGACCGACTACGTGGTGTTGCTGGGGCCGCCGGGCAGTGGGAAAGGCACACAGGCCAAGCGGCTTTCGGCAGGGTTGGGGATGCCGCATGTTTCAACGGGTGACCTGTTCCGTGCGATGAAGGAACAGGATACGCTCCTGGCCCGCAAGGTCCGGGAGATTATGGCAAGGGGTGAACTGGTGCCAGACGAGACCACACTTATGGTGCTGGAGGAGCGGCTGAAGGAGGGGGACTGTCAGGAGCATGGCGCTATTCTAGATGGCGTTCCGCGCACCGTGCCGCAGGCCGAGGCACTGGAGAAGATGCTCGCCCAAATGGGGGCGCGGGTTGCGGCGGTGATGCTGATGAGTATCTCCGAGGATGAGGCGGTACGACGCATCAGCGGACGGCGTAGCTGCCCGGTGTGCCAACGCATCTATCACGTGGAGTTCGATCCGCCGCGTGTGGCAGGCCGCTGTGATAATGATGGCGCGGAGCTGATCCAGCGTGAAGATGATCAAGCGGAGGTGGTGCGCCGCCGCTATCAGGAGTACCAGCGCAAGACAGCGCCGCTGGTGGATTACTACCGCCAGAAAGGTCTGCTGAACGAGATTGACGCCAATCGCCCCATTGAGGAGATCACACCGGACATGATAGCCGTAATCCGGCAGGCGGTGGGTGGCTAGGCAGAGAGGGCAATGGCGATCATCATCAAGAGCCGGCGCGACATTGAGGCCATGCGTGAGGCGGCCAAGATCAATGTCGAGGCGTTGCAGACGGTGCTGGCAGCAGTGCGCCCCGGCGTCACCACGGCCGAATTGGATCGGATCGCCTATCGTGTTATCACGCGCCATGGCGGGACGCCCGCTTTTCTGGGCTATCCGCCGGGGAGCCGGTATCCCTTCCCGGCGACGCTGACGACCTCTATCAACGAGGAGTTGGTGCATGGCATCCCAGGCCCCCGTGAGCTACGCGAGGGAGACATCCTGAGCGTGGACTGCGGGACGGTCTACAAAGGCTTTGTGGCCGATTCGGCGGTGACCGTGCCTGTGGGGGAAGTCAGCCCGCTGGTGCGGCGTCTGCTGGAGGTGACCGAAGGGGCGCTGTATGCGGGCATCAAGATGTGCGTGCTGGGCAACCGTCTGGGCGACGTCTCACACGCCATTCAGCACTATGTGGAGAGTCAGGGTTTCAACGTGGCGCGGGAGTACGGCGGGCATGGGGTAGGGCGGGCGATGCATGAGGACCCGCATATCCCCAACTGGGGCAGCCCCGGCAAGGGGCTGCGTCTGCGCGTCGGCATGACTTTTGCGCTGGAGCCGATGGTGATGGTGGGCGATCCAGCGCTGCGGGTGCTGGACGACCACTGGACGGTGGTCACAGAGGATGGCCAGCTTTGCGCGCATTTTGAGCACACCATCGCCATAACGGAAAACGGCCCCGAAATCCTGACAAAGATGGATTGATGCGCTATAATACTATTCTCACGACACAGTCAAAGGATAGTGTGATGAAGGTTCGTGCATCCGTTAAGCGCCGCTGCCCCAAATGCAAGATAATCCGGCGGCAGGGCACCATCATGGTCATTTGCGAGAATCCCAAGCACAAACAGCGCCAGGGCTAGGCGTTCCTGCTCTGGTAGACGGGTGAAGTAGCGGCCCACTGGAGAACATCGGCGGAGAAGAGCAATGGCACGCATTGAAGGCGTAGACCTGCCGCGTAACAAGCGGGTTGAGATCGGCCTGACGTACCTGTACGGCATCGGGCGCTCGCGCAGCAGAGAGATTCTCAAGGCGACGGGGATTCATCCTGACACCCGCGTCAAGGACCTCACCGAAGCGCAAGTTCAGGCGTTGCGCGATTACATCGCCAGCCATTATCGCATAGAGGGCGATCTGCGCCGTGAGGTGCAGTTGAAAATCAAACGGCTGATGGAGATCGGTTGCTACCGAGGGTTGCGTCACCGCCGTAACCTGCCGGTGCGCGGTCAGCGCACACGGACGAATGCACGCACGCGGCGTGGCCCGCGTAAGACGGTGCCAGGGCGTGGTCGTCGGCGGGGCGCCACCAAGAAGTAGGCCTTTGGGGATGGTTTATCCAGCAGCGGAAAGAGTTTGGAGCGCATAGATGGGACGACGCAGACAACCGCGCGCAGGACGTAAGGTCCGCAAGAACGTGCCTTACGGACAGGCGCATATTCATGCCACTTTTAACAATACCATTGTGACCATGACCGACCAGCAGGGGAATACCATTGCATGGGCCAGCGCTGGGACGGCGGGTTACAAAGGCTCGCGCAAGAGCACTCCCTTCGCTGCGCAGATGGCCGGGCAGAAGGCCTGCGAGTTGGCGATGGAGCATGGGATGCGCGAGGTAGATATATTTGTCAAGGGGCCGGGACCGGGCCGTGAGGCGGCCATCCGAGCCATTGCATCCAGTGGGTTGAAGGTACGCTCGATCACCGATGTGACACCTATCCCGCACAATGGTTGCCGTCCGCGCAAGAAGCGCCGCGTGTAAGACGCTGGGGCTTCTGCGCCGAGGGCGGTTGTTGCTTGTGGGTGCGCGCCATCGGCGCGCGCTTTTGTGGAAACCGAATTGTAGAACGTAACCCCAATGCGCACGAAGGAAGAAGCACAACAAGATGGCAAGATATACTGGACCTGTGTGTAAACTTTGTCGGCGCGAGGGTGAGAAGCTCTTCCTGAAAGGGTCACGTTGCCTCTCACCCAAGTGCGCCCTTGAGAAGCGCGGCTATCCGCCCGGCCAGCACGGCCAAGAGACGGCGTTCCGACGTGGGCGTGCGTCGGACTATGCCAATCAGCTGCGCGAAAAGCAGAAGGTACGCCGTATCTATGGGGTGCTGGAGCGGCAGTTCCGCCGCTACTACAACGAAGCACGCAACCGGCCGGGCCTGACGGGCGAGAACCTGCTGCAAATATTGGAAAGCCGACTGGACAATGTCATCTATCGGCTGGGCTTTGCGGAGTCGCGAGCGCAAGCCCGTCAGCTTGTCCAGCATGGGCACTTCGTCGTCAACGGACGCCGAACCAATATCCCCTCCTACACTGTCCGTCCGGGTGACCGCATCGAGGTGCGGGAGGGTAGCCGTAAGCGCTCCTACTTCAAACTACTGCGCGAGATGGCGCAAGAGATCACCCCGGCCCAGTGGTTGAGTCGCGACCTGAACACGCTCTCGGCGACGGTTGTACGGATGCCGGAGCGCAGCGACATTGAGTACACCATCAACGAACAGTTGATTGTGGAGTATTACAGCCGCTGAGCTTTCTCATCTGAGGAGGAGGCGGGGAGTCTTGTGAGGAGGCAAGTTCGTTGACTGTGAACGACACAACGCTGCCCAAGATCGAGCGCGACGCCGTGTCGCGCAATTATGGCCGCTTTGTCATCAGCCCTCTGGAGCGGGGCTTCGGCACGACGCTGGGCAATGCCCTGCGGCGTGTCATGCTGTCGTCACTGCGGGGGGCAGCCGTGACCTCCATCCGTGTGGCAGGTATCCAGCATGAGTTCTCACCCATTCCGCACCTGCGGGAGGATATGACGCAGCTGTTGCTCAACGTTAAGCAGCTGCGCCTGGTGATGTACGGGAATACGAACAGCGCCCGCCTGCGGCTAGATGTGCAGGGTAGCGGCGTGGTGACGGCAGCGGACATCATCTGCCCGCCGGAGGTCGAGATCAAGAATCCCGATCTCTACCTATTCACGGTGGATGACGATCAGGCACACATTGAAATAGAAATGACGGTAGAGACCGGACGCGGCTATTCGCCTGCGGAGGAGCGCGGCCGTCTGCCCATCGGCGAGATACCCGTTGATGCGATCTTCAGCCCCGTGCGACGTGTGGCTTACGAGGTGAGCGAGACGCGGGTAGGGCAGAGGGGCAACTACGATCGGCTGACGCTGGAAATCTGGACCGACGGCACCATCCAGCCCGAATATGCGATGAGCGAGGCCGCCACTATCCTGATGCAGCATCTGGGGATGATCGCCAACATAGACCCCAGCATGTTTGCCCGAGGAGCGGAGCCGGCGGAGCCTCCGCCTCCGCAGCGCCCTGAGTACTATGATCTGCCCATAGACACATTGGACCTCAGCGTGCGGGTGTTTAACTCGCTCAAGCGCACCGGAATTCAGACCGTCGGTCAGGTGCTGGAGATTCTGGCGAAGGGCGAAGATGCGATGTTGGCGATCCGCAACTTCGGCGACAAATCGCTGGATGAGCTGCTGACGCGCCTGCGCGAGAAGGGCTACCTGCCCAGCGAGCACAGCGAGGAAGAGGCAGAGCAACCTGCGTGAGGGCTGGGCAGAACGCACCACAAAGACGGTCGGAGAGGAATGGACTGAACCATGCGGCATAGAGTAGCTGGTCGCCGCCTTGGGCGCGACACCAATCATCGTAAACAACTGCGACGGACGCTGATTGCGCAGCTGTTCCAGTATGAGAAGATCAAGACCACCGAGGCCAAGGCTAAGGCAATCCGCGGGCAGGCGGAGAAGATGATCACGCTGGCCCGTAATCGGGGCGACTACGAGCGCCTGATAGAGCTGGCCGAGGATCGGGATGCGGAGACCCTGAACCGTCTGCTGACGCCGACACAGGCGCGGCGACTGCTGCAGCTGGCCGAAGCCGGCGATGCAGAAGGGCTGGAGCGTGAGGCGCGTGCCATAGCCGTCCATGCTCAACGGCTGGTGGCGCGTGACCTGCACGATCGGGAACTGCTTTATAAGCTATTCCACGAGATTGCCCCGCGCTACGTCAAGCGTCCGGGCGGGTATACGCGCATTGTGCGCCTCGGCCCACGCAGGGGTGACGCGGCAGAGATGGTGTACCTGATGCTGGTGGAGGGCGAAGAGGCGTAGGCTTTCGCGGGATAGCCGGATGCGCTACCGGGCAACGCTGGCTTATGACGGCACGGGATTTTACGGCTTTCAGCGGCAGCGCAACGCCGCGCCCACCGTGCAAGGTGAGGTCGAGGCGGCGCTGGGACGCATCAGCGGCCAGCGTGTGGAAGTGATCGGAGCGGGGCGCACGGATGCCGGCGTACATGCCAGCGGGCAGGTGATCGCCTTTGATCTGAACTGGCGCCATACGCCTGAGGCCCTGCGCGATGCGCTGAACGCCGCCCTGCCGGAAGCGATCGCCGTGCGGGAAGTGGCAGAAGCAGCGCCGGATTTCCATCCGCGCTTTGATGCACGTAGCCGCACGTATGTGTATCGGCTGTACAGTGCGTCGGTGCGCGATCCGTTGCGGCGGCTGTATGCGTGGCATGTGAGCGGCGATCTGGATGCACGGGCGATGCAGGCAGCAGCGGAATGCGTGCTGGGCACCCACGACTTCACCAGTTTCGGTACGCCGCCGCAGGGGGAGAATCCGGTGCGGACGGTCTACGAGGCCCGCTGGGAAACCGGTGCGGATGGCGCGTATACTTTCACCATCACAGCAGATGCCTTTTTGCAGCACATGGTGCGCTCGCTGGTGGGAACACTGGTGCAGGTAGGGCAGGGGCGTATGACGGTGGAGGCGTTCGCAGATATCCTGGCTGCACGCCAACGTGGGCTGGTGAAGGGACTTGCCCCGCCGCACGGCCTCACGTTGGTAGCCGTGAACTACTGAGCGCCTTGGGGTGCTCACAGCGATTACTTTGAGGAGATGGGGTGTGAAAACGTACTCGGCGAAACCGGAAGACATTGAGCGCAAATGGTATATCGTGGATGCGGAGGGGCAGACGCTGGGGCGGCTGGCTTCACGCATTGCGACCATCCTGCGTGGCAAGCACAAGCCGATCTATACTCCGCACCTGGATTGCGGTGACTATGTGATCGTGGTCAACGCAGAGAAGATCGTCGTCACGGGCAACCGGCTGACGGAGATGTACTACTACCGCCATTCCGGCTACCCCGGGGGGATGCGGAAGACCAGCCTGCGGGATATGCTGAATAAGAAGCCGGAGTTTGTGATCAGCGAGGCGGTGCGGCGGATGCTGCCCAAGAACAATCTGGCACGCAAGATGCTGAGGAAGCTGCACGTCTACGCTGGGCCGGAGCACCCACACCAGGCGCAAAAGCCGGAGAGGTTGGAGTTCTAATCAGGGAGAGGGGAACGGATGTCTGAACTGCGTTACTACGAAGGCGTTGGACGGCGCAAATCGGCGACAGCGCGTGTGCGCATCTATCCCGGTGGCTCGGGGCGTGTGGTGGTGAACGACAAGCCGCTGGAGGAATATTTGCGGCGCTTTGGCGACCCTCAAGGGGCGCTGACGCCGCTGGAGATCGCTGGCCTGATGAACAAGTTTGACGTCACCGTGCGTGTGCAGGGCGGCGGCGTGAGCGGGCAGCGGGATGCCATCAGGCTGGGGGTGGCCCGTGCCCTGCTTGCGTTTGATGAGTCGCTGCGCCCCATGTTGCGCAAAGCGGGCCTTCTTACGCGCGATGCCCGTGAGAAGGAGCGCAAAAAGCCCGGCCTCAAGCGTGCACGCAAGGCGCCGACCTACACCAAGCGCTGATCTTCTTGCGGAAAGCCGGCCCCTCAGCGTGTGGGCGGTGTGCCTTATCGGGCATATCATATGGATCGACTTGACTTGGAGGCCGCGCAAGCGGTCTCTTTTGTTTAAGACGGCCTCGACGAGGAAATAAAGATGGCAATTGTTGTGGTGGGGCTTGGCCCCGGCAACCCCGGCCAGATCACGCGGGAGGCGTGGGAGGTGCTGGCGCAGGCGCAGGAAGTGCATCTGCGCACGCAGGTGCACCCCAGTGTGCCGTACCTCCCGCAAGGGCCGCGCTATCACAGCTTTGACGATCTGTATGAGGCAGCAGAGGACTTTACGCAGGTGTATGAAGCCATCGTCGAGCGGCTGGTGGCGCTGGCGGAGCAGGGCGGGGATGTCATCTATGCTGTGCCCGGTGACCCGATGGTAGCCGAGGGAACGGTAACGCGCCTCTTGGCGGTATGTAGAGAAAAGGGGATCGCCGTGCGGGTCGTCAACGGAGTCAGCTTCATAGAGCCGACATTAGCCGCGCTGGGCAGAGATGCGTTGCCGGGGTTGCAGCTCGTGGATGCGACCGACCTCGCTGACGCCTATCATCCGCCTATCAACCCGGACTATCCGGCGCTGGTGGCGCAGCTTTACTCACGTGGGTTGGCCTCTGATGTGAAGCTGACGCTGATGAATCAGTACCCCGATGACCACGTGGTGACGTTGGTGCACGCCGCCGGTACGGCGGAGCAGCGCGTAGAACCGCTGGCGCTCTACGAGATCGATCGGCGCGAGGTGGGGCATCTCACGGCGCTCTATGTGCCGCCGCTTGAGGCCATCCAAGGGGCGGTGACGAGTTTTGAGGGCTTCCAGAATACTATCGCCCACCTGAGGGCGCCGGAGGGCTGCCCCTGGGATCGTGAGCAGACGCACCAATCGCTGCGACGCAATCTGCTGGAAGAAACATACGAGGTGTTGGAGGCAATCGATGCGGGCGACCCTGACCGCCTGTGCGAAGAGCTAGGTGATCTGCTGTTGCAAGTGGTGCTGCAAACCCAGATCGCCATAGATGAGGGCGAGTTCAACATGGGGGAGGTCATCCGCCACATCGATGCCAAGATCAAACGGCGGCATCCGCACGTGTGGGGCGATGTGGATGTAAAGGGCAGTGCTGCGCAGGTGGCAGTCAACTGGGAGCACATCAAGGCGCAAGAGCGGGCCGAGAACGGCGAGGGGCAGCGCAGCGCATTGGATGGCGTTCCCAAGACGCTGCCGGCGCTGGCGCAGGCGCACGAATACGATCAGCGTGCCGTGCGCTTGGGATTCGACTGGGCGGATGAAGCCGGCGTGATCGCCAAAGTGCGCGAGGAGATCGCAGAGGTGATGGCCGCCCAAACGCAGGCGGAGCGCTTCCGCGAGATCGGCGACTTGCTGCTGGTGGTAGCCGTGTGGGCGCGTTGGCTAGGGGTCAATCCGGAGGATGCGCTGCGAGCGGCGAACCGCCGCTTTTACGAGCGCTTCACATACATTGAGGAACGGGCGCGGGAGCAGGGGCGTTCGGTGAGCGAGATGACGATGGAGGAAATGGACGCCCTGTGGAACGAGATCAAGGCGCAGGAAAGGCGCAAGGATGCGGAGTAAGGCGGAGGATAGAAGCCGAAAGGGGGCTGGTCGGTACAACCGGCCCCCTCTTTTTGTATGGTCGGGGCGGGCGGATTTGAACCGCCGACCTCACGGACCCGAACCGTGCGCGCTATCCAAGCTGCGCCACGCCCCGCCTCTCACAACCTTTTAGTGGCGTGTAGTATAGCGCAGTGTGGGGAGGTTTACAAGCGGAATGGCGAAAAGACGTAAGTGGACTCATCCCCCTTGCGGAGCGTGGTTTGACAACGGCCTCGCCCATGTTAAGATCACCACGTTCTGAGCCTCTTACCGTACCCTGGGACGTGAACCTGATGACCGATGCTGCCACAGATCGTTCCCCATCTCGAGTTTCGCTCACCGAGTGGTTGAGGGTGCGCCTCAAGCCGCTGATTGAGGGGGTCTCGCGTGTGCTGATACGGCTGGGGATAGGGCCGAATCTGCTCACGTTGGTCGGCCTGTTGCTCTCCGGCGCGGCCGCCTATTTCGCCGCCAGAGGTGAGTACGTGCGTGCCGGCGTTGTCTTTGCCGTTGGTGCCTCGTTTGATGCGCTGGATGGGACGGTGGCGCGGCTGGCGGGCAAGGCCAGTCGCTTCGGCGCACTGTTCGATTCGACGCTGGATCGCTACGGTGAGGCGCTGATCTTGAGCGGGCTGGCATATCATATGGCCGTGCAAGGGCAAGTGGTCGGCGTGATGCTGGCCTTCGCCACGCTGTTCGGTTCGGTGATGGTGAGCTACGTGCGGGCACGCTCGGAAGGGCTGGGAGTCGAGAACAAGGTGGGCCTGCTGACGCGGGTTGAGCGCGTGGCGCTGCTGGTGCTGGCCCTGCTAACGCGGCAAGCAACCATTGGGCTGTGGGTGTTGGCGATCCTGACGCACGTGACGGTGATCCAGCGCGTGGTGCACCTCTACCGCGCCACGCGGGATGATCGGAAATGAGCACAGATGATCATCACGCGCTATGCGATTGAAATCGGTGCGGTGCGCCTCGGCTTCTTCGGCCTGATCGTCGTGGCGGGCCTGATCGCAGGGAGCGCCGTGAGCTACTGGCTGGCCCGTCGGCGCGGAGA
>DAOTYL010000307.1:0-1979 GCA_034434955.1 Anaerolineae bacterium
TTTAACGCCTGCTCAACAACTGCGTAGATGCGCTCAATATGGGCGCGTGAGGCGATCTCAGGGAAGATGCCCCCGTAGCGGGCATGAATCTCGACCTGTGAGGAGACAATATTGGAGAGAATGCGGCATCCATCCTCAACCACTGCCGCCGAGGTCTCATCACAGGATGTTTCAATGCCAAGGACGAGCGTCATGAGATGCGAGCCAAGCCTAGCGGCAAAACCGATGCGTTTGGAGCCTACGATCAGAAGGTTTTCATCCTTAATTGTATCACACCGGTGCTGCTTTTACCGCCAGGCGCGATGCACATTCAGGCTTCGGACAGCAAGCCTGCACAGCAAATGGAGATCAATTGCTCGGAAAACCGGAGTGAGGCCCTTCCACACCCTGCCAGGGGTCTCCCTCAACAAGGCTGGCAAAACGTAGACAGAACTCCGCTAAGCGAGTTCCAACCACCTGCGTGATGCGACTCATCAACTTATAGCCGGTTGCCGGGTTATGTGTCATCAACTCGCAGAGATACACCCCATCCCATCTGGCCAGCGTGGAATCGGCAAGCGCAACAGCGCTCAGATGATAAATATATGGTTCGACCAGCGCCGACCAGCCCACGATGTCCCCCGATATCAGCGTGCAAAGGCTTACATGGCGGGTCTTTGCGCTATCAAGGGCAATACGCAGTTCGATTGCTCCCTCAAGAAGCATGTACAGAGCGTCTGCGGTCTCACCCTCGTAGAACAACCACTCGCCTTTGCCAATTCTTACGTACTCCCCAGCCATAGCTAGGACTTTCAACGTAGCGTTATCCAGCCCTGCAAAAAGCGGGTAACAGCGCAGCGTCTCTGGGGAAAGCATGATGCCCATCATCGCAGCCTCTCCACAGAATGAGGAGCAGGTACACAGGTGTCCTGCTCAAAGCGCTTCGTAGACCAGATCAACCAGATCTCTGACGACCAAACGTCCCTCGCAGCCAGTGGTTTTCACCGCATCGCCAAACATGGTGACATCTTTGGGGCAGGCCACAACGAGCGCCTGCACATTGTTGAGCCCCGCCGCCTCACGGATGCGGGCTTCGCTGGGGCGCTCCTTGATCTCACTCTCTCCCATCCAGATACGTCCGCCCCCTGCGCCACAGCAGAAAGCCTGCTCGCGATGGCGTGGCATCTCAACCAGCCTGCATCCTGTTGCCTCGATCACGCGGCGCGGCGCATCATACACGCCGTTGTAGCGACCCAGGTAGCATGGGTCCTGATAAGTGACCGTGTAATCAAGTGGGTTGCTGAGCGTCATTCGCCCTGCCGTGATCAACTGATCGAGCAGCTCGGATACATGCAGCACAGGACGTCCAGCGATGACTTCCGCCGGATATTCGTTCTTGAGGGTGTTGTAGGAGTGAGGATCGGTAGTGACGATCGCCTTAAACGAACATCGGGAAAGAATAGCAGCGTTCTTCTCTACTAACATCTCAAACAGACCTTCTTCTCCCACACGGCGGGCATCGTTCCCTGCGTTGCGCTCGCTGTCGTATAGGATGCCAAAATCCAGCCCAATCCTCTGGAAAACGCGCGCTGTTTTGGTGGTGATCTCTGTCAGGCTAGCGCTGTACGAGGCATAATCGCCCACGAACCACAAGTACTCAACCGACTCACGGCGTGCATCTCTGATGGGAGGCAAGATCGCTTGCGCCCACTTGGCCCGCATCCGCTCTGACTGCCCAAATGAGTTGCCGTAGCGGCCCAGGTTTGCCAGCGCATCCTGAAGCCGAGAGTCAACCTCGCCCGCATCAACTAGATAGCGGCGCATGTCCACGATCACAGAGGGCAGATCGATGAAGACGGGGCAGGCCTCGGCGCAGGCACGACATGTGGTGCAAGCCCACAGCTCCCGTGCAGTGATGACGTCGCCGTGCAGGCTGCGCCCGTTGCCCCGGGAGGTGTAGGCCTTAAGCCTGATGGTGATGTCACACGGAGAGAGACACT
>DAOTYL010000308.1:0-3559 GCA_034434955.1 Anaerolineae bacterium
GGGCGTAGGCGTGGGAAGTGGAGTGGAAGTGGGCGGCATGGTAGGTGCGGCGGTGGGCAGAGGAAGCACTGTAGGAGCCGTCCCTGCTTGCGGCGAGGACGGTGCGGGGCGGGAGAGCACACCCAACCTGCGCAGGAGGATAACCGTTGCCCCCGCCAGTAGGCCCACGACGACCGCGATCAGCAGGACACGCCCCACACAGGACACCGTCGAGGGGCCAACAGAGGACGCGCGACGCGGAGCAGAAGGCCTCCTCACACGGCGGCGGCCTGCTACAGGCCGCCGCACCATCGGCGGCTTGTAGGCACGCTCCAACGCCTCGGAAAAGCGCAAGGCGCTGGGGAAACGCTCCGTGGGCGACTGCGCCAGCGCCTTGAGTGTCACCGACGCTACCGGCGGCGGGATGGCGGGGTTGAGCAAGCGCGGGTCGGGCGCCGAACCGGTAAGGTCGCGCATGACGGCGTCCATCTCCGAGCCTGGGACGTAGGGGAGCTGCCCGGTCAGCAGTTCGTAGAGCACCACACCCAACGAGTAGATGTCGCTGGCGGGGGAAGCCGCACCGGGATCAGCCAACAGTTCGGGGGCCGCGTATTCCGGTCTGTTCCCGCCGTAGAGCAGCGAAAGGCCGAAATCGGTGAGAAGCGCCTGGCCGCTGCGCGTGATGAGGATGGTGTGCGGCGAGACGGCGCCATGCACCACCCCACGCCGATGGGCATAACCGAGGGCGGCCGCCACCTGTCGGATGATAAAGGTGATGTCATCAGGTGGCAGCGGGCGCTGACCTGCTTGCACCTGCGCGATCAGATCGGCCAGCGGGGTGCCCAGCGCATCATCCATAACGATGTAGTACCTGCCATCATCCACACGGCCGAAGTCGTGCACGGGCACGATGCCGGGGTGACGTAGAGCAACGATAGCCTGCGCCTGGCGGCGGAAGTACTCCTCAAAGGCCCGATCGTCCGCCTCATCATGCCCGACGATGTGGATGATGACCTCGTTCTGGCTCTGAAAGTGGCGGCCCCTGAACACCTCGTAGCGGTCGCCTGCCGCCATGAGGGTGACGATCTCATAGGGGCCAAGCCGGCGTCCGATCCAATCGCTGGTCACGGCACTCCTTGCTGCTCCGGTGGGATGCTATAGCCAAGTATAGCAGCAATTGGCGAGTTGGAATCAACGCCCCTCATACAGGACATAAGAGGGATTTACATCTATGCGCCCATTTTATACAGTAGGTCATGGTTTCTCACAGTAGGGATGGCTGCGATGCTTGCATCGCCGAGCCGGCCCCCTGCTGAAGGATCACCCATGGGGAGGAGGATATGGGAAAGTATCACGCAAGCGCGATAGGGCAAGCCTACCGTGTTTCGGCTCTCATCGCCGCAGGTGCGGCTATCGCTCTTCTGCTGGCCGCCTGTGCGCTCATCTCAGGCCGCGAGGAGGGCAATCCGTTGCCCACGCCGCGCCCCACTGAAGTCGTCGGGGCAGAGCAGCGCAGCGCCGCTAAAGATACCCCTCAAGGCACTTGGGAGGGCTATCTGCGCGACATGATCGCCTATCAAGTCAACAATCTGGAAGCACGCCTCTCGCTCTATCAGCGTTATGAAAACCCCGATCACACAGCGCAGAATGTAGGCGGTAGGATCAAGGACGTGGTCCTGCTGGAGGATCGCACGGAGTGGACCGTGCGGCCCGATTCGGCCTACTCGTTGGTGGACTTTGATGTGCGTGTCACTTATCTGGATGGCGACACCGAGACGCGCCATTGCCGCTTTGAGGTCTTTTTGCAGCTCGACGAGGACGATGGCCGCTGGTATGTGATCAACCCCAGAGGCCTGGACGTGCAGGGCATGTGCAGCCGCTGACAAGACGGCCGGAAGTCCGATCGGCGGACAAACACGGGGGCGGCTCATGTGACGTGTAGCGTGGCGCCGTCCCCATTCATCTCATCGCGGCTGCCTGTCATGCGCGGGAAGCCGTCGGCAGGGTGCGCAACGGGCTGCCACGCAGGGCAGCCCGCATGGCTTCGCGGTCATCCCAGGGATATTCCACCGTCCCGAAGCACATGCTCTGTTCGTGGCCTTTGCCGCAGGCCAGCACGATATCGCCTGCCCGCGCCAGTTGCGTGGCAAAGTAGATCGCCTCCCCTCGGTCGGGGATGCGCCAGAAAGTCCGTCCTTCTACACCGCCCGCCTCAGCCGCTGCCTGCGCACTGGCGGCCATGATCTCCTCCAGCGACTCGGTGCGCGGGTCCTCCGCCGTAATGATCGTCAGGTCGGCCAGCTCTGCAGCAATGCGCCCCATCATGCTGCGCTTCTCGGGATCGCGCAGGCCCGCGCTGCCAAAGACCACGATCACCCGCCCATGCGGGGGGATCATCAGCCGCGCCGTGCGCAGCGCCTGCCGCAGCGCGTTGGGAGTGTGGGCGAAATCCACCACTGCCAAGAAGTCCTGTCCTTCGTCAATACGCTCCATGCGCCCCGGCACGGCTTGCACCGCCTCCACGCCCTTGCGGATGGCCTGCGGAGCGATCCCCAGCCCATGCGCCGCCGTGACCGCCGCCAAGATGTTGCTCACGTTGTATTCGCCGATCAAGGCACTGGTGAGCGCCAACACAGTGCCGTCCGGCAGGCTGACGGTCAGGTGGGTTGAGGATGGGCCGTAGGTGACGGCGTCGGCGCGGACATCCGCGCCCGCCTCCGCCCCAATGCCGTAGGTGATGTGCCGCTCGGCGGGGATGGCCAACAGATAATCGGCGCTGCCCGCATCGTCGCGGTTGATCACCGCTACCTTAGGGACATCAGGTTTGCGGGCGCTGGACATCAGCGCCCGGAACAGCCGCGCCTTGGCCTCGCGGTAAGCCTCCCACGTGCCATGAAAATCCAGATGCTCGTGCTGGATGTTGGTCACCACAGCGACGTCAAAATCCACCGCCGCCACACGCTGTTGAGCCAATCCATGCGAGGTGGCCTCCAGCACGCAGTGAGTCAGCCCGGCCTGCACCATACGCGCCAAATAGCCCTGCACCTCTGGTGCAGTAGGGGTGGTGACATGCAAGCCGGTGTCCAGCGTCTCATCACCCAGCACAGCGTTGATGGTGCTGATCATCCCCGCTCGCAGCCCTGTAGCTTTGAGGATGCTGTAGATGAGGTTGGTGGTCGTGGTCTTGCCATCGGTGCCGGTGACGCCGATCACCACCAGCCGCCGCGAGGGGAAGCCGTTGTAAGCCGCTGCAAGGTGCGCCAATGCCAGCCCACCATCGGCCACTTGCACATAAGGCGCAGCGCAGGAGACCTCTTGCGGCGCTCGCTCGCCGATCACCGCTGCTGCGCCGCGTGCCACCGCATCGGCGATGTAAGCATGGCCATCGGCGGAGCGCCCTATCCGTGCCACGAACACCCCGCCCGGCTGCACCGCCCGCGAATCCTCCACCACCGGCGCAGTGATGAGGGGATCGCTGGGCAAGACAGCGCCGATAACATGAGGAACGGCAGCCAGTAGATCGGAAAGTCTCATAAGTATACAGATACGGCTGCCAGCCCACTGCCGGCAGCCATGCACC
>DAOTYL010000309.1:0-1987 GCA_034434955.1 Anaerolineae bacterium
GGTCGGCCAGATCGTTGGCGATCTCCTCCGGAGCACGGCCTTCAATGGGGATACCGTATTTGGCCGCTACGGTGCGCAGCTTAGCCACGTCGCGGATCACGTAGCCCTCGGCCTCGCCGTTGGCCACCGCTTTCAGCGTGAACGCCATGTCGCGCCCGTGATCGGAGTGGGCGGCAGCGCCGGCGGCGATGGAGCGGATCAGGTTGCGGGCCTGAATAGTGTCAATCGTCGCTCCACATATGCCTGTTGAGCCGTCCTTGGTGAGACGGCAAGGCCCCATGCCGCACAGTTTGCAGCACATGCCCGCCCCCCCGATGTTGCAAGGGGGCAGATCATCAGCGCGGTGGAAAGCCGTGTGGATGCCCAGGGTTTCCGCACGGATCAGCATCTCCTGCGCGGCGGGATCGGTACTCTGCTCTTGTGGAGTGCGTTTTGCAGGCATTGGCTCTCTCCTCTATTCTTCATCATCCATCTTGCGGATTGGCCCCAGGCCGGGGCAAGGCCATAAAGGCCGCCCCACATACGGCACTTGATGAGCGAAGCTGACCGTACTGCCTGCCTCTTTGTAGGTGATACTATGGCGCAGATGTGCCTTCCCCCCGTTGCCGGGGCGGCGATCGGTGGCAGGAGTGCTGGCCTCTAGCGGGATTTGCAGGTCACCCAGATAACCGGCCTGGTCCAACTGCTTGGTGATGGTCTCAGCATCCACTTGCGCCGAGTCGAACGTCACCTCCACAATGTGGAAGGCGCTGCTGGCGTAGACATCCTGAACGCCCGGCAGCCCCAGCAGGATGCGCCTGACCTCCGTAACATGGTGATCCCCGTACATAGCGGGGACTTCAAGGGTTAGCTTCTCCATTTGCTCCCTGCCTTGGTATTGTAAGAGACTCGTTCAGCGCAGCACAGCGCTCAATCGGACGTATCCGACCCGAATGCTGATTTCATTGCTTCTACAAGGTAGCAGTTTAAAGGATGGGGGGTAAAGTTGACAGTATCGCCTGTCACGATTAGGCTGGATGTTTGTCACCACTGGAACAAAGGATAGCGCATTCCTTCACAAATATAACGCAGGAGCCGGATAATGGGGCAGGCACGATGAAGATCGGCATCCTCTCGGACACGCATGATGAGATCGCTAGCACCAGGGCAGCGCTTGAGATGCTGCGCCAACAAGATGCAGCGTTTGTCATCCACTGCGGCGACCTCACCTCGCCGGAGGTAGTGCTGCTCTTCGAGGGCTGGGATGCAGTGTTCGTGTGGGGCAACATGGACAAGGATACGTTGGCCCTGCGCGACGCTGTGCGGCGCATCGGGCGGGCTTCCATCGGTGACACCTTCACTGCCCATCTGGGTGGCGCCCATCTGGCCGCTTGCCATGGGGACGATGCTGCAATGCTCAAGCGGCTCATCCGCAGCGGGTTGTACGACTATGTCTTTCACGGGCACACCCACGAGCGGCGCGACGAGCGCATCGGCAGGACACGGGTGATCAACCCCGGGGCGTTGGGAGGCATGCGCCAAGGGCCGCGTTCTTTCTGCATGCTCGATCTGGAAAGCGGGGAAGCCGTTTTTATTGAGCTGCCCGATGCGTAAGTAGATCAGCGCTTCGGGAGGGAGGAGGGCGCGGAAACCGAGCGGTAGCGTAGTGCCTCCCACAGCAGGCGCAGCTCATCGAGGCCGAAGAGCGTCGTCAGCCCTATGTAAAGGCCCGCACCGAGCAACCCCGGCCCCAGAACTGCCAGCAGTTCGACCAGCCCGCCATCATGGGGGAAGAGCACCTCAATGCCCAGCAAGCTGCCGTAGGTCGCCAGCCCCATGGCCGCGGAGGTCAAGGCAACCAAGCCCAATGTGCGCAGGATGCCCAGCTTACCCCAACCCTCGATGCGGCGGCCGAGGATGAGCGCCGAGATGAGCGTATGCAGCAGATGCTTGAACGAATCGGCAATCATCAGGCTGAACAGCCCCCAGGTGGGCAACAGCCCCGCCG
>DAOTYL010000310.1:0-28728 GCA_034434955.1 Anaerolineae bacterium
CGACTGGCTATGCGTCTGCATGAGGCTTATGTGCCTCCTAGCTCCTCCTTGGTGGGCAAGACGCTCGCCGAAAGCGATCTAGGGCGCCGCTACGGCGTAACGGTTTCGGCAGTGGTGCACGGGCGAGACACCTACGCCCCGCCCAGCCCTCATACGCGCTTGCAAGCGGGCGATTGGCTGCTTTTGCAGGGTCGGCCGGATGATACGGAGGCAGCAGCCAGAGACCTTGGGCTGACGTTGTTGGCGTATGACGAGAGCGCGCAAGCGGTATTGTTCGCCAGCAACAGCGAACTGGCTGAGGTGGCGCTCTCGCCTCGCTCTACGCTAGTGGGCCATACGCTGGAGGACATCCGGTTCCGGGAGAAATACGGCCTGAACGTGCTGGCTATCTGGCACGAGAGCCGACCTATCCGCTCGCACCTCACTGAATATGCGCTTGAGCGCGGGGATGCGCTGTTGGTGCAGGGATCGCCGGAGCGCATCCATATCCTCACCCAAGACCCCGATTTTCTGGTGCTGACCCGCCTGCCGGAGATTCCGGAGCATACTGAGCGGGCGGTGATCGCCGTGATCGTGTTGGCGTTATTTCTCCTCGCAGTGGCTCTCAACGTGCTGCCCATCTCGCTGGCTGCCCTGTTGGCTGGGGTGACAGTGGTGCTGACGCGCTGCATCACGGCGGAGCGGGCACGGGCCAGCATCCAGTGGCAGGTGCTGTTTCTCATTGCGGGGATGTTGCCGTTGGCCAAGGCTCTGGAGCAGACCGGAGCGATGGCTGCTCTGCTGGTGGCGGTGAAAGACCTTGCCGAGGGGATCGGGCCGCGTGGCCTGCTGATGATCTTCTACCTGATCGCGGCAGCGCTGGCGCAATCCGCCTCCGGACAAGCGGCAGCGCTGATCGCGGGGCCGCTGGCTATCGCTGCCGCCCAGCAGTTCGGCCTTAACCCACAGGCACTGGCAATGGGTGTAGCGCTGGGCGCCTCTACGGCTTTCCTCTCACCGGTCAGCCATCCTGCCAACCTGTTGGTGATGGGGCCAGGGGGCTACCGCTTTGGCGATTACGCCAAACTGGGGTTTGGACTGGTGCTTATTACCGCATTGGGGGTGTATGTGCTCACGCCGCTGGTCTATCCTCTGTGATGGCTTAACGTGGGCTGCTTTGGCTATCCTCTCCACCAGAACAGCAGGGCAGCAGCGAAGGCAGCGGTGATTGCCACCAGCGCCAGCCAGTCCACTGGGCGCAAGGTCCTATCATAGAGAGCAGTACGCCGCGAGCCGCTCCGCCCACTGAAGCCGCGTGCGGCTAATCCCAGCGCCAGCTCGTCGCTCAACCGCAGCGAGGCGACAATAAGCGCAATGAGCGTGGGCATGGTAGCGCGCACACGTCGCACTAACCCATCCTGTGAAGGGTCCCACCCGCGCACTTGCTGGGCCTCAGAGATGGTCGTGTAGAGATCGCCCAGCGTGGCGAGATAGCGCAACGCTAACCCGATCATCATCCCCCAGCGGTAAGGCAGCCCAACTTGCTGCATCCCGCGCACCAGCGTACTTACCGGCGTGCTTAGGATGGGCAGCGCTACGGCAAAGGCTGCTGCTGCCACGCGTAGGGCATAGCGTGCGCTGGTAAGGAGACCGAACTCGGTAAGACGCAGGGGGCCGAACTGCCAGATCGGCGCTCCGCTCGGCGTCAGGAAGGGCTGCAAGAAGAGGATGACGACGATCAGCGGCCCCAGCCCCAGCCAGATCGCCCCCAGGCGGCGCAAGCCGATGCCTCCAGCCAGCAGCGCTGCCTGTGTGAGGATTAACACTCCGGCCAACACGGCAAGGTTGGGCACGATCAGGCAGAGGGCTACTGCCAGCAGCGCAAACCACAGTTTGACGCGCGGATCGAGGTGATGCAGCCATGTGCTGCCGGGGACATAGAAGCCGGGGCGGGCAATCATCATAAGCTCTCCAGCCAAGCACGCGCTGCGCCCTGGGGTGTCAGATCGGCAGCAAGCGCAGGTCGCCCCAAGGCCTTAGCGAACTGACAGGCGAAAGGTGGCCGCAGCCCGGCCTGTTCAAGCAGTCGAGTCTGTGAGAAGACCTCCCTTGGTACGCCGTCGGCGATGATGTGTCCTTGGTGAAGCACCACAATGCGCTGCGCATGACGGGCCGCCAGCTCCATGTCATGTGTGATGAGAATGATGGTTGTCCCAGTGCGGTGACGCGCCGCCAGCCATTCTGCCACGCGGGTCTGCCCCTCGGCATCCAACCCGACAGTTGGCTCATCCAACACGAGGATGGGCGTGTCCATCGCGGCGATGGAGGCCAGCGCCACCATGCGCCGCGTGCTGAAGCTCAGCGCCGCCGGCGGGTAGTGTGCCAACCCCTCCAGCCCGAAGATGCGCAGCGCCTCTTTGACCACCTGTCGGACGGTTGGCGCATCCATCCCTAGGTTGCGTGGGCCGAAGGCCACTTCCTCGCGTACCGTTGGGCTAAAAATTTGAACCTCCGGATTCTGGAAAGCGAAGCCCACCAGCCGCGCAAGCTGCCCAATAGGACGGTGGGTCGTATCCTGCCCAAAGATACGCACGCGCCCGCTTGTGGGGTGCAGCAGCCCGATGAGATGTTTAGCAAGCGTCGTCTTGCCGGCCCCGTTGTCACCTGTGAGCGCGACATACTCCCCGGAGCGGATGGTGAGGTGAATGTCGTGTAACACGGGACGGGAAGGCTCGTAGGCGAATTGGAGACCCTCTACGGCAACTACAGGCTCTGCATCCGATGACGGCACGGTTTCCGTGGGTGGAATATCAGGCGCTGCACCGTTGAGAGGATAACGGCACACCTGCTCAACAGCCTGTTCAACGGTGAGGCAGGTAAGGTTCAGAGACCGAAGAGCATTTACGGTGGCGGCAAACTGGGCTGCCGGCGGCACCACTACGCCCTTAAGACCGTTCGTGCTCAACGCGGGATAGAGATCGGCCGGAGCACCGCGTGCCACAATGCGCCCAGCGTCCAGCACCAGCACTTCATCGGCCAGCGCTACGATCACATCGGGGTCGTTCTCGGTGAAGAGAATGGTTAGCGCCTCGCGGGCACGCAGGTCGCGCAGCACGGCGACCATCTCGGCGCGGGCGGCAGGGGCCAGCCCGCCCGCTGGCTCATCGAGAATCAGCACTTGTGGGCGCAGGGCCAGCGCAGCAGCGAGGGCCAACCGCTTCTGCTGACCGCCGGAGAGCGTCAACGGGGGCTGCTCACGGGGGATGTCACCCAACCCTACCGCGTCGAGTGCCCAGTCTATGCGCGTGCGCATCTCGGCAGGTGGCACACCCAGATTCTCTAGCCCCCAGGCGATCTCTTCCTCGACAGTGGCGTTAAAGAGTTGGCCGATCGGGTTCTGCATCACCAAGCCGATGACGCCTGCCAGTGCACCGGGCGGCTCGGCCTGCACATCGCGCCCGGCGACGGTGATGCGCCCGCTGATGCGCCCTTCCGTCAGGCGCGGAGCCAAACCCGCAATGGCGAGACACAGTGTGGACTTGCCGGAGTTATTGGCTCCAGTGATGGCCACACATGCGCCGGGCGGGACCTCGAAGGACAGCCCGTCAAGGGCTGTTTGCCACTCTCCGCCCGGCACGGCAGGCGGATAGAGATAACGCAGGTCGGTGACGCAGATCATCGGCTGGCCGCTACGCCCAAGGCTGTATTAGGAGTGCGGCTGCTCGCCGAGGTGGCTCAGGCGTGGGTAGACACGTGCTACGGCCAGATACACCAGCCCTCCGAGTGAGCCGACGAGCACTTGCACAGCGTTGAAGGGCAGTTCACCGATAGCGCCCGCTGGGCCGCCCCATACCGGTACCAGAAACTCACCTGCAAAGTAGCCGCCGATAACGATCAGCCCACCGGCGAGCAGGCCCAGCAGCACGCCCAGTGGCGTCGGGATACGGCGGTAAATGGCCCCCGCTACGAACGCTTGCACACCGTGCACTATCAGCGAGAGCGGAGCGAAGAAGGCATACGCGCCGGTGAGCACATCGGCCAATGCTGTGCCTAGCCCACCCGCCACGAGCCCGGCCCAAGGCCCAAAGGCGAAGGCGGCGAAGTAGATCGCTACATCCCCTAGGTGGGTGTAGCCGACCGGCGTCGGCACGATAGGCCGCGTCAACGCCAACACCAGGGCGGTCATGACGGCGGTCATTGCCAGAACACGCGGGTTGTTGAGATCAAACTTCATGGTAGTCTCCTCCCCTCCTTAAAAAGATGTGTAACGGGAACGCAAGATGTGTTTCCTCACACAAAAGGCATCGAACGCTCACGTTCGGGTGGATGATAGTCTGTGGCGAGATCGCGCCAGGCTTTCTCCAAGCGACGTACCCCCTCGGCAATAACCTCAGGGGGATAGGCGATCATATTCAAGCGCAGGTGGTAGGCCCCTTGGCCATCTGTGTGGAACAGCGGGCCGGGCGCAAAGGCTACTCCCTCCTGTACCGCCTGAAGGTATAGTTCGGTGGCGGTGGGGCCACTGTGGGGCAGTTCCAGCCACAAGTACAGTCCCCCTGCCGGCTCGATCCAGCGCACCTCCGGCAGATGGGTGGCTACAGCCTCCAATATAGCCGTCCGGCGTGTGCGGCACAGCGCCTGCACATGGGTCAAATGCTCAGCGATCTGTCCGCTGGTCAGCGCCAGATGGATGGCGCGTTGGTTGAGCGCGGGTGTGCAGATATCCGCTGCGCCTTTGACACGCACCAGCCGCCGATAAAGCCGCCCGCTGACCAGCAAATAGCCCACGCGCATACCCGGCATAAGCAACTTGCTGAAACTGCTGGCATACAGCACGATGTCGTGCTCGTCCAGCGCCTTGAGCGGCGGAGGCGGTGTGCCGGCGTAGGTCAGGTCTTCGTAGACGCCGTCCTCCAGCACCGGCAGATGGTAGCGTGCAGCAACGTCAAGCAGATGGCGACGACGGTTGAGCGGCATCACCGTGCCGGTTGGGTTATGGTAGGTAGGAGCGATGTACAACAGGCGGGGGCGATGCTCAATGATCAGGCTCTCCAGTGGATCGGTCTGCATCCCGTCTGCATCCACCGGCACACCGATCGCCGTCACGCCCCGCGCCTGGGTGATCTCCAGTATGCCGGCGTAGGTGGGGTTGCTGGTCAGCAGTACATCGCCCGGGTTGAGCAGCGCCTGCACGGCGAGATCAAGCGCCTGCTGGCAGCCGCCAGTGATGAGCACCTCGTCGGCACGGACGCGGATACCTATACGGGCGACCATGGCTGCAACAGCCTCTCGCAAGGGGGGATAGCCCTCGGGGACTTCGTAGGCGATGGCGGTGGCACCGTCACGCTCCAGCACGGTGTTGATAGCCCGCCGGATGAGATCGACGGGCAAGAAGCTCTCCGCAGGCGTGCCTTGAGCGAAGTTGATCACGCCGGGACGTTCACTCAACGCCAACAGGTCACGTAAAGGAGCGATTTGTGAACGCCCAGCGCCGGTCAATGCCGATGTGCCTGCCTCTGCTGGCTCGGTCAGAGCGCTGCGCCGGGTGACGAACGTCCCGCGCCCCACGTGGGCGCTGATGTAGCCCGCCGCTTTCAGTTCCTCATAGGCAGCTACCACGCTGATGCGTGCAATGCCCAGCTGCCGGGCTAGATCGCGTGTGGGAGGCAGACGCGTGCCGGGCCCCAGCACTCCGGCCTCGATCTGGCTGGCCAGGTGGCGCGTGATCTGCCGGTAAATCGGCTCTTCGCTGTGATGGTCAAGCGAAATGGACAGCACGGCAACACCTCTGGCGGTTAAGCCGCCCAACATTTAGTGTAGCGCATCAATAAGACCATGTATAGGGCCAAATAAGGCCAATCAAGCAGGGATCACCAGCTGTTGTGGAATTGCAAGAACTGGCCGTTGCTGGCGCGGATGGTACACTCCGCCGGCCCACCGGGGATGGAGTTAAAGTACAAATAACCGTTGCATGAGCCACGCAGTCCGTGCTGGTACTGCTCAACCGCCCAGTTGAGGTCGGGATCGGGGCCGGGGCGGTCAGTATAGATGGTGACCTGAAACTGCCCCGGCGCGAGCAGCGTGCTCAGCAGATCGCTGCCGGCAAAATTGTTGGGGTAGGCGTAGCGCATGCGCACCGTTGAGATCACAGAGAGGCAAGCATCTACTTTAGCCTCGGCCATGCCTCCTACTTCGCCGTAACATAGCCACTGGAGGGCATACTTTTCGGCCTCCGTCCAGGTGATCTCCGGCGGTGTGACGGGGAGAGGTGATGGTGAGGGCGACGGAGTGGCCGTCGGGGTGACGGTGGGCGTGAGGGTGGGCGTAGGGGTGCGTGTCGGCGGGGGAACGATGCGGCGATCCACACGCACCGCACTGGGTGCGGTGGGGGTCGCATCCCGCGGCAGCGGGGCGTCTGGAGGCTCTGACACGCTGCCGCTTGGCCAGAAGGTAGGTGTGCCAACAGCGGCAACCCCTTCCGCCTGCGGCCCGGCAAGCGGCCCGATCAGCGCCAGACCGCCTAGTGAGAGAGCGATCAGCACTGCACCTGCCGCGATTAATCCCCGCCGAGTTGTCTTAGTCACGTGCCCCAATCGCGCAGATAGAGAAAGTCATGGCCGACGGTGCGCTGGGAGAGCTTGGCGATGATCGGCGAGCGGCGCTTGTACTGCGTGGTGCGCACGGTGCGCCAAACTTTCTCCACCAGCGGGCGGGGCAGACCCGCCTCAACGGCCTCATCGAACGTGTAGCGCTTATCCACCAGCAAGTAGAGCACTTGATCCGCCTCGTCGTAGGTATAGCCCAGCTCGCCTTCATCGGTTTGTCCGGCCCATAGATCGGCAGAGGGCGGCTTGCGCACGATCTCCTCCGGCACCCCGATCGCCCGTGCCAGCTGGCGCACCTGACACTTGTAGAGGTCGCCGATGGGATGCAGCGCCGCAGCGTTATCGCCAAAGAGGGTTGTATAACCTAACAGGGTCTCGGTCTTGTTGCTCGTACCGATAACCAACCCCCCAAACGCTGCCGAGCGGTCGTAGAGGACGATCATGCGCTGACGGGCCATCACGTTGCCGCGCCGTAGGTCGGTGATGTCCGGGAAACGCTCGAAGAGCGGCTCCACCATGGGGGTGATGTCCACCGTGTCGTGCTGAATGCCCAGCGTTTCGATCACCTGCATAGCGTGGTTAAGGCTGTCCTGCGATGAGGTTCGGTAAGGCATCCGTATGCCCAACACATTTTCTGCGCCGAGCGCCTCGGCGGTGAGGTAGGCCACCAGTGAAGAGTCTACACCGCCGGAGAGGCCGATCACAGCCCGCCGGAAGCCCGTGCGCGTTACCTCGTTGCGGATAAAGGCCACCAGTGCGCAACGTGCCAGATCAGTGTTGATGCGCATCTGCTCAAGGATGTGGCTAGCCGTCATGATCAGCTCCCTTGCGCACTTCGGGGGTTGAGGTTTCGCCGAGGATGCGTGCCAGCGTGCGGGCGGTGAGCGCGGCGCGTTCGTCGCGCAGCAGGGGCAGGCGTGAGCGGGTGCGGCGTAGGTGGCGCATGTCAATGGTGACGATCAGCAGGTGTTCCTCCATCGGTGGGGACTGGGCGATCAGCTCACCATCGGGATCGTACACCAGAGATCCGCCCCAGAAAATGAACCCGTCCTCAAAGCCCACGCGGTTGGCGTGGGCCACAAAGCAGGTGAACAGTCCAGCGTAGGCTTGCGTCACGCGTTCTACCCAGCGTGCGCTGGCCAGCTTCTCATGCTGATCGAGGCCGCGCCCCGGGCTGGCCGACATGCAAAGCAGGATGTCAGCACCATCTAGCCACAGCAGGTAGGGTGGGCTGGCGTGCCAGAAATCTTCGCAGATCAACAGGCCAACCCGCCCAAAGCGGGTGTCAAATGCCCGCACGTCATCCCCCTGGGCAAAGTAGCGCCCTTCGTCGAAGAGGGAATAGGTGGGCAGATATACCTTGTGGTGCACGTGCAACAGCTCGCCACTACTGAGGTAAGCCGCCGCGATGTAGAAGCGATGGCGGCTGTCGGTATCCACAAATCCTACCACCAGATCGAGGCTGCGGCTGGCTTCATAGAGCGGCTTGAAGATCGGGTTATCTCGAGTAGGTCGTGTAGCGACCTCGTAGCTGAGGTCCTGCAAGTTGTAGCCCGTCAATGAAAGTTCGGGGAAACAGAGCAGGTCAACGTCCTGCGTGCGAGCCTGCTCAATCACCTCAAGGTGTTTTTGCAGGTTGGTCTGCATATCCCCTAGAACCGCACCGATCTGGGCAAGCCCCAGCTTGAACTGCATCGTTTGCTCCTCTTCAACGGGGGATTGGCCTATGCGCTGTTAGGAAGGGTCGCGCTGTGCCCGACGGCTCCGATCGTGCCCAGTGCAGCCATGCCGAGGTCCAGCACCTGATCGAGCCGCAGGAGGCCGATCATGGGTACGGTGTCCCCCCGTGTGAAACCGATCCCGAAGGCGCCCAGTCCCAGCAGCGTCAGCGCGATCCAGAATCGTACACCGGGGCGCTGGGTCAACTTGCCGAGCTGGCTCACCACAACCAATACCGCAAGGCCAAGCGCGATCCCAAAGAGCTGGCTGTTGAAGCGCGGTGCGATGATACCATACAGGTCGGGCAGTTCAGCAGCGACAAGAGGCGGATAGAACGCCAGCGAGGCAACCTCACGCCCGTGCGCACAACTTCCCATCAGGCAAGCAGCGTAACTCAGCGCTGCGCCGAGCGGTAGCGGCAAGGCTAGTGCCTCAAGTGCCTGCCGCCAGTTGATATGCCAAAACTTGCACCCTAGTGCCAGCCCGGCCAGCCCGCCCAGTACTGCACCATGCCAATCTAACCCACCACGCCACACACGGACGATCTCGCCCAAGTGGGTTGAGAAATAGGCCCACTGCACAGCCACGTGCCCCACCCGCCCGGCCATCACTCCTCCTGTCAGCGCCGCCAGTCCGGCGTTAAGCCACGCCGTGGGACGGCGTTCACTGCGCCAGCCCTGCGATGTCACTGCGCTCAGCCCAATCAGGATGGCCAGATCGATCAGGAGGGTATAGGTCCGTAGGGTGAGAGGGCCGATGCGCCACAGTTCAGGTGCCATCATCGTAATGTTAACGCAAGCGGGGTTGTGTCAACAAGCCAGAGGGAGCGTCTACGTCTAAAAGATGGATACAGAAATCAATGGCAAATCAGAGCGTCTGCAGTGGCTTGACTTAGAACGCACGTTCGTGCTATAATGCGGGCATCCGAACTCCTGTGCTAGTGATCTGTGGGGAAATCTACCGGCACGGGTCATCAAGGGAGGCAGGCCTATGCCTGAGACAAAGCTCTCGGCGCGGCAGGAAGCCATATTGACCTTCATCCGGCGCTTTATCGAAGAGAATGGCTATCCGCCCACCATCCGCCAGATCGGCAGTGCGTGTGGCATCTCCTCTACATCGGTTGTGAACTACAACCTCAACAAGTTGGAGAGCGAGGGCCTGCTGGTGCGGGACCGTGAGGTGTCGCGTGGCCTACGCCTGCCTTCGTTCGCCAGCGAGACGAAAGTTTTTCGCATCCCGTTAGTGGGGCGTATTGTCGCCAGTGAGCCTGTTCCTGTGCCGGGCAGCGATTTCTCCGTCTTCGGCGCGGATGTGTGCATTGAGGTCACGCGCGACATTGTCGATCCGGAGGAAGACCTGTTTGCGCTGCAGGTGAAAGGCGATTCCATGGTTGATGCCATGATCAACGATGGCGACATCGTGATCATGCGCCCACATAAAGATGTGCAGAACGGGGACCTCGTGGCCGTATGGCTGAAGGATCGAGAGGAGACAACCCTGAAGCGCATCTATATGGAAAAGGGGCGCATTCGCCTGCAGCCGGCCAACCCCACAATGGAACCGATCTACATTGACGATCCCTCCACAGTTGAGGTGCAAGGTCGTGTTGTTGCTGTGTTGCGCCATCTTTAGCCGCATGACATTTGCCTCCCAATAGGCGAATGCTAGCCCCTCTGGGTGGGAATCCTTCGGGCATGCAGGTGACTAGGCCTGCATGCTTTTTTGTGGCGTTCTCCTACGGCGACGGGGTACACTCTTTGCTTGCATAATCGCAAAGGGAGGCATCACTGCCGGTGACCGCACACAACACGTTTCAACCGCCGCTCACCATAGGGCGCATTGCCCGCACATGGTGGCCGCTGGCTGCAAGCTGGCTGTTGATGTCTCTCGAGCTGCCGGCGCTCAGCGCGGTGGTGGCACGGTTGCCTCATCCGGAAATCAACCTCGCTGCCTACGGCGGCGTGGTGTTCCCCCTCTCGTTGATCATCGAGTCGCCTATTATCATGCTGCTGGCAGCCTCAACGGCGCTCAGCCGAGACTGGGCCTCATTCATCAAGGTACGCGGCTTCATGATGCGCATGGGCGCAGCACTCACTACCCTGCACTTGCTGATTGCGCTAACGCCCCTTTACGATGTGGTGGTGAAGGGGATCATCGGTGCACCTGCTGAGATCATTGGGCCAGCACGCATTGGCCTGATCCTGATGACGCCCTGGACGTGGTCCATCGCCTATCGGCGCTTCCATCAAGGCGTGCTGATCCGCTTTGACCGCTCACGTGCAGTAGGAGTTGGGACCGTTGTGCGGCTGAGTGCCGATGGATTGGTGCTAGCGGTAGGATACTTGATCGGCACCATCCCCGGCATTGCAGTTGGGACAGCAGCGGTGGCTGCGGGGGTGATGTCCGAGGCGTTATATGTGGGGCTAAGTGTACGTCCTATTCTGCGCAACGAACTACGCCAAGCACCACCTGTTGTCCCCACGCTGACTTGGCGCGGCTTTTTGGCCTTCTACGTGCCGCTGGCGCTTACCTCGCTGATCAACCTACTGGTTCAGCCCATCGGCAGTGCAGCGCTGAGCCGCATGCCGATGGCCTTGGCCTCGTTGGCAGTGTGGCCGGTAGTCTCCGGCTTGAGTTTCATGTTCCGCAGCTTTGGTGTGGCCTACAACGAAGTGGTCGTGGCCCTGCTTGATGGACCACAGACTGCCGCGCAGCTGCGCCGTTTCGCGTTGTGGATGGCATTGGGGACGACGGCGCTACTGGCGCTGGTCATTGCCACACCGCTGGCATACCTCTGGCTGCGCCGCGTCTCGGCGCTCTCCGCCGAGCTGACCGAACTGGCGCGTCCGGCGCTGTGGCTGCTGTTACCCCTACCTGCCCTGACAGTAATGCAGAACTGGTATCAAGGCGTGATTGTCAGCAGCCGCCGCACACAGGGCATCACTGAAGCCATTGTTGTCTTTCTGACCACCTGCGCTGCCATCCTGTGGAGCGGTGTGGCTTGGGGGCGTGCGCCCGGCCTGCATGTAGGGCTGGCAGCCTTCACCATCGCCACTTCTGCCCAGACAGGCTGGCTGTGGCTGCGTAGCCGTCCAGCTATGCACGCACTGCACGTTCGCATAGGCGAAGCGGCGATCGGCGTAGCTCAGAACGTAGAATCCCCCGCTCGTTGAGGCTAAACAGTGGCAGTTTTAATTTGAATACGATAGGATCACCCCTCAGGGACACATATCGTTTCACGAGCGGATCGTTAGTTTAGCGGGCACTGGATGGATGGGAGGGCTCAGACTATGCCCGATAATAAAATGCAACGTTTCACTCAGCGCGCGCGCCGTGTGCTCGGCCTTGCCCAAGAAGAGGCCGAACGGCTGCAGCATAGCTACATCGGCACCGAACACTTGCTCCTCGGCCTAATCCGCGAGGAAGAGGGTGTGGCGGGCCGTGTCCTGCGCGAGCTCGGCGTAGAACTGGAAAAGGTCGAGATCTTGGTCGAGCGCAAGACGCGGGCTGGCCAGCGCACGCCTTTTGCTAGGCTTGACCTCTCACCCGGCACCAAGCGCGTGCTGGAGTTGGCCGTTGATGAAGCGCGGCGTATGGGCCACTCCTATATCGGTACTGAGCACCTTCTGCTGGCGCTGGTGCGCCACAACGAAGGTGTTGCGATGGATATCTTGAAGGAACTGAACGTCTCGCCGGAGCAGATTCGGCGGCAAACGCGCCGGGCGCTGCAGGACAGCCCCTCCGTTACGCCGCCGCCTGTGCCCCAGCCGCGCAGACGTGAGGTGCGGCCTGCCATGAGCACTGGTAGTCAAAAAACCCCGCTTGTTGACCAGCTTGCCACTGACCTGACCCAGCTTGCTATGGAAGGGCGGCTGGATCCCATTATTGGGCGTGAGAAGGAGATCGAGCGCGTTATCCAAATCCTCAGCCGTCGCACCAAGAACAACCCGGCGCTGATTGGGGAGCCGGGTGTGGGCAAGACGGCCATCGTTGAAGGATTGGCGCAGCGCATTGTTGCCGGCGAGGCGCCCGCCCCGCTGCTGGGCAAGCGCCTGCTTCAGCTGGACGTAGGATCGCTGGTGGCTGGCACCATGTATCGCGGTCAGTTTGAGGAGCGGTTGAAGCGCGTCATTGAGGAGCTGACCCAGTCGGAGAGCATCCTGTTTATTGACGAGGTGCACATGCTCGTAGGGGCAGGATCGGCGGGCAGCTCAGTGGACGCAGCCAACATCCTCAAGCCCGCGCTGGCGCGTGGAGAGCTGCAGTGTATCGGCGCTACCACGCTGGATGAGTATCGCCGTCACATTGAGTCGGATGCTGCGTTGGAGCGCCGCTTCCAGCCGATCCTTGTGGAGGAGCCAACTATTGAGGAAACTATCCAGATTCTGCGGGGCATCCGGCCACCCTACGAACAACACCATGCGCTCAAGATCACCGATGAGGCTATCTACGCTGCTGCGCATCTCTCGGCTCGCTACGTGCCTGACCGCTTCTTGCCCGATAAAGCGATAGACCTCGTGGATGAGAGCGCTGCCCGCGTGCGCATGTATAAATCGCCCGAGTCGATTCAGGTGCGCAAGGCGCGGGAAGAATTGGAAGACATCATCTATAAGCTGGAAACCAATGTGCTGGATGAGGGCGATACTGTTGAGAAGCTGGAAGCACGCCGCAAGGAGCTGGAAGAGTACCTTGAGGCGGTGAGCCGCCACTGGGATAAAGATGGCAACGCGCAAGTGATGGCCGAGGACATCGCTGAGGTCGTCTCGATGTGGACGGGCATCCCCATCAAGCGCATTGCAGGCGAGGAAAGCGAGCGCCTGCTGGAGATGGAAGATGCGCTGCGCAAGCGCATCGTCGGGCAGGACGAAGCGATCGAGGCGATCAGCAAGGCGGTGCGCCGTGCCCGCGCAGGGCTAAAGGACCCGCGCCGTCCCATCGGGTCGTTTATCTTCCTGGGGCCGACCGGCGTGGGCAAGACCGAGCTCACCAAGGCACTGGCCGAATTCTTGTTCGGTAGTGAGGACGCGCTCATCCAGCTGGATATGAGCGAGTTCATGGAGCGCCATTCGGTGGCGCGGCTGGTCGGTGCGCCGCCCGGTTACGTAGGTTATGAGGACGCTGGGCAGCTCACCGAGGCTATTCGCCGCCGTCCTTACTCCATCGTCGTCTTTGATGAGATCGAAAAGGCGCACCCGGAAGCCTTCAACATGCTGCTCCAGATCATGGAAGAGGGGCATCTCTCTGACGCGCGGGGGCGCATGGTAGACTTCCGTAACACCATCATCATCATGACCAGCAACATCGGCGCAGAGCTGATCCGGCGGGGGACGCAGCTCGGCTTCAACATCCCGCGTGAGAGCAGCCAAGCGGAGGACGAGGAATATGCCGAGATGCGCAAGAAGCTGATGGACACCTTGCGCCGCACCTTCCGGCCCGAGTTCCTCAACCGCGTGGACGCGACGATCGTCTTCCGTGCGCTGGACAAGGACGACATCACCCAGATTGTGGACATCCTACTGGGCCATGTGGATGAGCGGCTGGCTGAACACAACGTGAGGATGGAAGTCACCCAGGCGGCCAAGGAATATCTGGCTGAGAAGGGATACGATCCAGAGTATGGGGCGCGTCCATTGCGCCGCGTGATCCAGAACGAGATCGAGGATGCATTGTCCGATGGTATCCTCAGCGGGCGCTTCCGCGCTGGGAACACCGTTCTGGTGGATGTTGCGGATGGTCAGCTTACCTTCAGCGTGAAGGAAGGCGAGGGGCAGGTAGAAGCTGCGCCAATGGCCTGAAGCGCAAGCGAAGGGGAATGGGGGGCGGGGCCTCTGGCCCCGCTCTTTTTTAGGTTGACCGATACGCCCCCAGCAGGGTATGGGGGCGAAGAGAGGTCACGAGTTGCACAAAAACCGTAATGAGCACCTAAACGCTCGCCGCTTTGCACTCCCGTGGTGTGTATCTATCCCGCTGCTTGTGGCAGTGGCGATCTTTTTGCTGGCTGCCTGTGGATCGGCGTCCGGTGATCCGTTGCTGGTCACCCCGAATATCGTGTATATCACCGCTACCGAACCCGGGGCCGCTTTTGAGATTATCCCCCTCACCGCCACCGACCCTGTCCCTACTCCCAATGTGGTTTTCATCACGGCTACGCCTCCTCCCTCATCTACTTCTCTCCTCGCCCCGACTGATCAACCTGCATCCGCAACCGCGCCGGTGGTGCTGGCCGACACGCCCGCTGAGGTGGAGTTCGCGCTGCCGCCGGTGGTGCAGCACGTCACCAAGGATACAGCGTGGCTTTTCTTTGAGCTTTCCGCTCCTTCCCCGGGCGTTGTGCTGTATTGGCCTACCGACAACCCGGCCCGGCAGGCTTCCGCACCGCTCTTACCCGAAGTCACACGCCAGCAGATCGTCCTTGAGGAGCTGGAAGCCGGTTTAGAGTATCAGGTGATCGTTGCGCTGGGGCCGGATGAGTCCGGCCTGTATCATCAGGCAATGTACTGGGGCCAGTTTTGGGATCCGATCAGCTTCCGTGCTGCATCCGAACGTGAACCGCTGCATGTCGGCGTGTTTGGTGACTCCGGTTTTGGGGGACAGGAGACGTTTAACCTCGCGGCGGAGATGGCAACCTATGACCTTGACTTTGTGATCCACACCGGCGACACGGTATACAACGTTGATGAGAATCCCGATCCTTATGAAGCCTTTGCGCGGAAGTGGTATCTTCCTCTCGCGCCTCTCTTGCGCACCATGCCGATTTATCCGGTGGTGGGTAACCATGATGTAGAAGCGGCCACGCTGTGGCAGGGGATGCCTTTCTACTATCACGCCTTCCCACCGTTCGCCGATCCATTGCTGGGGTCGTCGGCCTACGAGGGGCGCAATCAGTGGTACGCCTTTGCTTATGGCGATGTGCAGTTCTTGATGCTGGATACACAGACCTTTTTCGGTGAGGGGGGATACAATGCGCAGCAGGCGTGGCTCAACGAGCGACTGGCCGACAGCCGCTTCGCATACACCGTTCCCGTCTTTCACGTTGCACCGTATACCAGTGGGCGTCACGTCCGCGACGGTGAGCCGATCCGCATGATGTGGGTGCCGCAGTTTGAAGCAGCGAGCGTGCCACTCGTCCTCTCAGGACACGACCACAATTACGAACGGCTGATCGCCAACGGAGTCACTTATGTGGTATCCGGCGGCGGCTCGGGAACGTTGTATGCGCAGAGCAGGACACTGCCGGAGAGCCAGGTTTTCGCCCGAAGTACCCATTTTGTGCTGCTTGAGATCTATGCTGACCGCATAGAACTGCGGGCGATCGCGCTGGGTGGGGAGGAACTCGACCGAGTGACGATCCCCTTGCCGTGACCCTCACAGCTCGCGGCGATAGATGTGATGCGTCTTATACCACTGCACACCGAATTTGCCCATCTCGTTCAGGCTCTTGACGTTGAACTCGGAGACTTGCACCACGTCGGCGTGGCGAAAACGCGGGAGATTCTGAACGGCGCGGTATAGCTCTGCGTACATCAGCGTGGTGCCGCCCAAACCTTGATACTCCGGCACGATGCCCATCCCGTTTAGGTTGAGCCACGTAGTGCGCCGCAGGTCGCGCAGGATGTGGATGAACCCGAAGGGGAACAATCTTCCCCACGCTCGCTGGAGGCCTTCTGAGATGTCGAGGAAGCAGAACAGAAAGCCGACGATCTCCTCTCCCTTCATCACAAATTTGAGGAGTTGTGGGTCGGTGATCATGAGCAGGCCGTCGGCAACAGCGGCTACTTCCTCTTCTGAGACGGGCGGATCGCCGGCGATATGCGTCAGAGTGCGGTTGTAAACCTCCGCCAAGCGCGGCGCGACCCATTCCTTCAACTCGCGCTTACTGCGGAAAGTCTTGACGGTAAAGCCGTAGCGTTGCTTGACCTTCTCCGCTACCTCCAGCACGCGCTGGGGGAACTCGCGGCGTAGGCGGGTCACATCCAGATAGCCGGAGAGCACCCGCTCCTCTAGTTGAAATCCCCAGTTCTCGGCCAGGCGTGGATAGTAGGGGTAATTGTAGGGTATGCCGACGGCGGGACGGTGCTCAAAGCCTTCGGCTAACATCCCAAAACCATCGGCGGCCATAAAGCCCAACGGCCCACGCAGGACGTTCAACCCGCGCTCTCTGGCCCACGCGCTGGCGCGGTCAAACAATGCGTTGGCGACTTCTTGATCGTCGATGCTCTCAAAGAGGTAAAAATGGGCGTTCTGCAAACCCTTGAACTCGTTGTAATACTGCGGATGTAAGACGGCAATGCGCCCCACATCGTGGCCGTTTTGCTCGGCGATGAAGAATGCTGCATCATTGCGGCGGTAAAAAGGGTTCTTCTGACGGTCAAGTTGGAAGCGGGTTTCGGAGCGCAGGGGCGGCACCCACTGCGGGCAACCTTTGTACAGGCGGAAGGGGATGTCAATAAAGCGCTCGACATCGCGGCGGCGGCTGGTATCCACTTCGTGGATGTATAACATGTGACCTCCGAGTTCAGAGAGAAGTGGCCCCAAAGAGACCACTTACCCACTGCGGCTGTACATCAGTCCAAAACCCCGTCGTGTGACGATATAGCGATCCGCTTCGTAATCGGCCAATCGCTTGCGCAGACGTGAGATGAGCGTGTCAATCATCTCGTCGCTGATGTCAACTTGGTCGGGCCACACGGTAGCGGCGATCTCCTCGCGTCCAACGACGGTTCCTTCGTGGCGCACCAGTAGCTCCAACAGCGCGTATTGACGCGGCGAGAGCGGCGGCTCAAGCAATTGGCCGTTGACGAAGACCTCTTTGCGATCCTCGTCGATCTGAATGCCCCCAATACTGAGCTGGCGGATATCGATCTGGGCAGTAGCAGCGGGGTCCTCAAACAACATGGTGACTGCTGAGGCAAGGCGGATCAGATCGCCGTGGTTGAGAGTGCATTCACCGTAAATGCGCTGGTCGTTGACAAATGTGCCGTTGGTGCTGCCCATATCTATCAGCCGATACTGGCCATAGGAGCGCTCAATACGGGTGTGCAAGCGTGAGACGCCGGGCGCACTCAAAGTCAAGTGGCATTCGGGGTCGCGCCCGATGGTGAATGGTATGGGCTCAATCACATAGCGCTGGCCGACGTTCTCGCCTTCCACAACGGTTAGGGTTGCGGGTAGGGTTGTCATAGCAATAGCATCGGTCTCTGGCTCGCTTGCAGGACGCCTTTTCTTAGGCAACTATTACGAGAATGGTTCACACCCTGGGTGTAGGTCGATCATAGACGATCTTTGCTTAAGCGCAAAGCGCGGCCATGCATAACGCATGGCCACTGGCGAAGAGAGCCGTGTCGCCGTGGCGAGGTGGGTCAGCCCTCGCCACCCTCCTCCATACCACCTATTACTTGCATTCCCTCGGTACCGAGGTCGGCCAACCCCAACCGCTGCTCCAGACCGCGCAAGGCGGTCAGCAGGCGTTGCTGTCGCAGGCTGGTGGTGAGATCGCCGCGTGTGCGCTCCAGCACACCACGTAAGCTGTCCACGCGACGGCGCAAGCCGTAGGTCATCACGTCCGGGAAGTCAAACGTCATAAGCACATCGTAGATGTCATCCATGTATCCCAGCAGCGTTTCGGCACGCTCATGGTGCTCTTGCCGGAGGGTGTCCAGAATGGTGCGGCGGAGTTCGCTGGCAGCCTCAGCAAGACCGTTGAGGTAAGTCTCGCCGGGCACGCCCAGCTGTTCGGGGGTAGGTAGCGGCTCACTACGCACCAGTGCATAGATAGCGGATGCTTCTACGTATTCCTTGAGCGCGTCCTGAACGTAGCCAGCATAGTACAAGTCAGGATAGTCCTGCACCTCCTCGCTCATCTGCCGGGCAATGGCGCGGATGATCGCCAATCCCTCTTTTGCCTCATCCCAGTTCTCGCGGTGTACGGCTTTGACGGAGGCCGCGCAGTGGCGGATCAGCTCGCGGGAACGGGCAAGGGTATGCTCGCGTGCTGTGTCTTTGGCTTCCAGAACGGCGCGGATGGATTCGGCGATCTGCTCCAGTTGGTCCATCAGTGGGGTCTTCCTGTTAGAAGGGGATCTCCTCCTCATCATGCGGAGGGATGGGGCCTGCGCCCAGCTCGCCGGAGGGGGCCGCTTCCTCACGCCCGCCCAAAAACCTGACCCGCGTAGCCCTTAGTTCCAATGTGGCACGTGGCTGCCCGTCTTGACCTATGAAAGCCCTTGCTTCGACCTCGCCAGAGACCAGCACCTGACGCCCTTTTTTGAGGTACTGGTTGCAGATTTCAGCCTGACGGCCCCAAACGGCTACGCGGAACCAAATGGTGCGTTCTTGACGCTGCCCCTGTTCGTCCGTCCAGACACGGTTGACGGCTACATTGAAATTGGTTACAGGCCGGCCATCTGGCATGTAGCGCATTTCAGGGTCAGCTCCCAGATTGCCAACGATGATGCACTCTTGAAACACGGTTTGTCTCCTTAACTCGCTTAGGTTGCATCCCCAACTCTCTTTTTAATTATGCCACGCAGTCGTGACATCTTGTGTCACAGGCCAGGAGCATCTGTGTCAAGGGTACAGCAAAGGTTGGCGCAGCGCAAGAAGAGAGCATTTGCCTGCAAGGCTCCTCGCGTGCTATAGTGAAGCCATTGGTATGCTAATCGGAGTGAGAAACACAGGGAAACGCCCGCGATGAGCAACACCGATTCGGACCCAGGCAATGCGCCTCCCGCAGGCCTCTCAGGGCGCACAGACCCTCCTTCGCGAGAGGGCTTGCCCCCCGGCACAGGGCGGCTGAATCCGGCGGCGTTGGCTACCCATGCCCATATCACGGCGCAGGATCGCCAGCGATTGCTACGCGACCTGAGCGGGACCGGCTCGCTGCGGCGCAGCATCAAGATCGATCAGGCCCCGCTGACGATCAAGCAGTTCCTGCGCGGCGAGGTCGATCTGGATACTGAGCTTTCGCGCCGCTTCGCTAAGGCCCCATTGATGACGTCTATCGCGCGAGCGCCGCAGGATGCACGCCCGGCCAGCCATGCGACAGCCATGCTGACCACTCAAGATGGTAGCGCCATGCTCTCGTTTGACCTCTACGCCGATCAAGACGTGACCGAGATGACGTTCACCCTCAGCCACATGCTGGCGCTGCGCTTTCGCGTTGCTAGCCTGAGCAGTTACGATAAGCGGCGCTGGCTGGACCTGATGCGCCGTGAGGCGGGGGTAGCCTTCCTATGGACCAGCCGTCGCTGGGAGGATGATTACGCCATTTTCGTGCTGCGTCCCTACTATGTCCGACTATATGCCTTCTCGCCCCAGCGCTTTGAGGCTTCCGTGCGCATTATCCACCCCGTTGCCCGTCAGTTGATCGATTGGCTAGATATGCGGTGGTTTCAGGTAGAGCGTGTGCGCCCCTGATAGGCACACTAGGCCTCTGGCTATCATCCCCTAGGGGCTATCCGGCACAACGCCCGCCGTAAGGACAGGCGGGCGCTGGCATCTCTTTAGGCGCTGATGGAGATTTTTCGTGTTTGAGATCGTCTTTTTGGGTACTTCAGCCAGTGCGCCGTCCATCCAGCGCGGTTTGCCTGCTCAGGTGGTGCTTTACAAGGATTACCGCTTCCTCATTGACTGCGGTGAGGGCACGCAGCGCCAGATTTTGCGCAGCGGGCTGGGATTCCGCCGCCTAGACAAGATTCTACTGACGCACGGTCACCTCGATCACATTCTGGGGCTGGCCGGGTTGTTCTCTACCTACATGCGTTGGGGAACCACCGAACGAGTGGAGATCTGGGGCGGTCCGGCCACGTTGAACCGCGTAGAGGCGCTAATTTTCGGGGTGGTATTGCGCGGTGCTCGTCCTCCCTTCGCCCTTGATCTCTACGAGATCAAGCCCGGTGTACTGATGGAGGACGATGACTTTGAAGTGCGGGCTTTCGCTGTAGAGCATCGCGGACCGGATTGCTTTGGTTTTACCTTTGAGCAAAAGCCACGCCGACCGTTTCTGGACGATCGTGCTGAAGCGTTGGGCGTGCCGCGTGGACCGGAGCGGCGCGAACTGGTCAATGGCAACCCCATTACGCTGGCAGATGGGCGTGTGATCTATCCCGATGACGTGCTGGGGGACCCCATACCGGGCGAGAAGCTATGTGTGATAGGCGATGTGGGGCGAACCGATAATCTGGTGAGTCACGTGAAGAACGCCGATGCGCTGGTAGTTGAAGCTACCTACCTTCATTACGAGGTAGAGTTAGCACGCCACTTTGGACACATCACGGCTCGCGAGGCAGCAGAGCTGGCGTATGTGGCTGAGGTGAAGAACCTGCTGCTCACTCACCTCTCGCGGCGCTATCGCGAACGCGAGATCGCCGCCGAGGCACAGGAAATCTTCCCCGGTGCCATCGTCGTGCGCGATTTTGACCATTTCCGCATTCGCAGCGGGCAGCCGCTGGAGAAGGTGGAGCCAGCCTGACATCCTTGGCCTTAGGCTGCCGACTTCTCCATGGACTCGACGCGCTTCACGAGGTCGTCCAGCGTGATGCTCCCTAGTCGCCTGACCAACGCCGTCTGTGCCTCGGTGAAGATCTCGCAGAAGGGGCACGAGCCGGAGAGTTCGCAAACTGAAGGATCGCGGGTGCAGCGGTTAAGCATGATCGGGCCGTCAATGGCCTCGATGATTTCCAGCATGGTGATCTCGCTGGCAGGACGTGCCAGGCTGACCCCGCCGCTGGCCCCACGTGTGGCCTCAAAAATGCCCCTCACGACCAGCTGCGAGACGATCTTGGCTAGGAAGGGAAGTGGAATCTGTTGCCGTGCAGCAATGACTGCCGTCGGTGCGCGCTCACCGTTGGAGATGCGCGCGACCTCTACGGCAGCGCGAAGCGCGTAATCGGCCTGGCGTGTGATCTCTAACATACATCCCTCACCATCTGGAGGCTAGCGCTCCATATCTCATGTTTAATTCGGAAAATAAGGTATGTGAACTCTAAATTATCATGCTAAGCGTAAATCGGGCTGCTCTTGCCTACAAGTGACGTAAATCACTTGCTGGGCATGACACCTAGCGCAGCCCGTCGGAGACGCTTTTGCGCTGAAACATTGCGGTTTTTTTCTGACGCCGCAGGAGGTTGGTATAATCAATGGGCTCGCCCCATCGGTCGCTTGTGTCTCTGCAGAGACACAAGCGAGGTGCATGTCTCAACATCAGCATTCAATGCGACTTACGCGCATCGACCAGAGGAGGCTTTCATGGGCAAGGTACGTGTGGCCATCATCGGCGTGGGGAACTGCGCTTCGTCGCTGGTGCAGGGAGTGTATTATTACCGTGACGCCGCAGATGATGAGCGTGTCCCCGGCCTGATGCACGTGAATCTAGGCGGTTACCATGTTCGGGATATTGAGTTCAGCGCCGCGTTTGACATTGACATTGAGAAGGTGGGGAAGGACCTTTCCGAGGCTATTTGGGCCGGGCAGAACAACACCATTAAGTTTGCCGATGTGCCCCACCTTGGCGTGCCGGTCCATCGCGGCATGACCCACGATGGGTTGGGGAAGTACCTCAAGGAGAAGATCACCAAGGCTCCCGGCAAAACGGCGGACATCGCCCGCATCTTACGGGAGACCCAAACGGATGTTGTGGTCAACTTCTTGCCGGTGGGCAGCGAGCAGGCCACCAAGTGGTACATTGAGCAGGTGCTGAACGCAGGATGTGCGTTTGTCAACTGCATTCCGGTCTTCATCGCCCGCGAGGAGTATTGGCAACAGCGCTTTGCCGAACGCGGTCTGCCGGTCATTGGTGATGATATCAAGAGTCAGGTGGGAGCGACTATTGTCCACCGTGTGCTGGCACGTCTATTTGAGGATCGCGGCGTGCGGCTGGTGCGCACCAGCCAGCTTAACGTTGGTGGCAACATGGACTTCTACAACATGCTGGAGCGCGAGCGCCTGGAGAGTAAGAAGATCAGCAAGACCAGCGCCGTGACCTCCCAATTGGGCGAGGCTCTGGAGCCGGAGAACGTACATATTGGCCCCAGCGATTACGTTCCTTGGCTTACCGATCGCAAGTGGGCTTACATCCGGCTGGAAGGGCGTGCCTTTGGCGATGTGCCGCTGAACATCGAGCTGAAGCTGGAAGTGTGGGACAGCCCTAACTCGGCGGGCGTGGTGATTGACGCCGTGCGCTGCGCCAAATTGGCCCTCGACCGTGGCCTGAGCGGTGCACTGATTGAACCCAGCAGTTACTTTATGAAATCGCCTCCTGTCCAATATCCTGATGATGTGGCCCGCAACCTGACAGAAGCCTTTATCCGAGGGGAGTTACCTCAGCCTTCCGGTGGCATATCCGCTGAGGAGAAACCCGAATAATAAGGCTGGCTGTGGCAACAAAAAGGGCACAGGGGATACTCTCCCTGTGCCCTTCTGTTTGGTCTGCAAGACATGAAGGCTTCATCAGATGATGCCCATCTGATGCCCCACTTTGTCGAGGATGTCCAATGCGCGGTCGAGTTGCTCCTTGGTGTGGGTAGCCATGTAACTGGTGCGCAGCAGGGCCATGTTCGGGGGGACGGCGGGCGGGACGACAGGGTTGGTGAACAGCCCCGCATCAAAGAGCGCTTTCCAGAAGAAAGCAGTGCGGATGTCATCGTGCACGATGATGGGGATGATGGGCGTCTGGCTGTTGCCGATGTCAAAACCTAGTTCCGTAAGCCCCTTCTTCATATAGGCGGTGTTATCCCACACCCGCTGCACGTACTCCGGCTCATTCTCGATGATATCCAATGCGGCCAGCACGGCGGCCACGTTAGGGGCTGGTAGGCTGGCGCTGAAGATCAGTGAACGGGCGTGGTGCTGGATGTAATGCAGAACGTCCTCATCGCCTGCGAGGAAACCGCCGATGGAGGCGAAAGATTTGCTGAATGTACCGGTGATGAGGTCCACGTCATCCGTCACGCCGAAATGGGCTGCCGTGCCGCGTCCATTCGCCAGCACGCCCATGCTATGGGCGTCGTCCACCATCAAACGCGCGCCGTATTTCTTGCACAGGGCAATGATCTCCGGCAGGGGAGCAATGTCGCCGCCCATGCTGTACACGCCATCTACGATCACCATTTTGCCCACGTTGGTGGGGAGCTTGCTGAGCACGCGCTCGAGGTCCTGCATGTCGCTATGCCTAAAGCGCTTCATCTCGCCGAGCGAGAGGATACAGCCATCCACAATACTGGCGTGGTCTTCCTTGTCTGTAATCACAATGTCGCCCCGCCCAACAATGGCCGAGATAGAGCCGAGGTTGGTCTGATAGCCGGTGGTGTAAACCAGGGCAGCCTCTTTGCCCACGAAAGCGGCCAGCCGCTCCTCCAGCTCGCGGTGCAAGGCTAAAGTGCCGTTCATAAAGCGCGAGCCGGTGCAACTGGTGCCATACCGGCGGATAGCCTGAATGGCCGCCTCGCGCACTTTGGGGTGCATTGTGAGGCCCAGATAGTTGTTCGAGCCCAGCATGATGATCTCGCGGCCCTGATAGCGGACGATCGTCCCTTCCGAATCCTCAAACGGGATAAAGAAAGGGTAGATGCCCATTGCCTGAGCCTCGCGCGCGCGTGTGAAGGTGCGGATTTTATCGAAAATATCGACCTGCTCTCTCTGTGTGGTTTCCATGAGACCCTCTCACTGTTCACACTGTGCAGGCAGGGCGCACGTATACTTGCCCGGCCTCAAAAACCCTCTTTATCTTGCTAAGTTACCCCTTTTTCGGGGGATGTGTCAAATCAAACGGTGGGCAACTCAGGTTAAGTGCGCGATGTGGCATCCCTCCACGCGGAGGACTATAATCCAGACAGGATGGGCAGTGAGGCAAACAACAACGTGAACTACTCAGATCAATTGGCAACAAGTACCGAATCCCCTAAGGAGCAAGCTACCACGACTGAAGGGGAGCCGCTGGCTCCTCCGGCGGAGAATCTGCTCCCCGCCGGCGAGGTGCTCGTGTGGAAAGATCGGATCAAGGCAGCCCTGCGCGAAGCCGCCGAGACCATCCTCCTGGCGGCCATTATCTGGCTCCTGGTCAACTTCACGACTGCCCGTTACGTGGTGGAGGGGCAGAGCATGGAACCCAACCTGCATACGGGCCAGTACCTGATCGTCAATCGGCTGGCGTACATGCAGATCGGGGGTTTCAAGTTCGGCTCTGTACACCGAGGGGACATTGTAGTGTTTGACTATCCCGGCAATCCGAGCGACGATTATGTCAAGCGTGTCATTGGGCTGCCTGGGGAAACTGTGACCATCGATCAGAATGGTCAGGTTTACATCGATGGGGAGCTACTTGAGGAACCTTATCTGGGGGACGAGGGCGGAACCCCTTACCGACATCGCAGCGGGACATGGACCGTCCCCGAAGGCAGCTACTTTGTGCTTGGAGACAATCGCGGTAGCTCCAGCGATTCGCGTAGCTGGGGGATGTTGGAACAAAAATATATCGTGGGCAAGGCTTGGCTATCTTACTGGCCGCCCAAATACTGGGGGATTATCCCTCATTATTCCTACAACACACCGTAGCTCCGCGTCGAGATAGGGGCTAAGGTGTCGTGATGAAGAGGCATACAGTGAACCCAGAAACACAGTGCGATGTTTGCCACATCGGCACACGCAGGGAACGCCAAACATCCTACATTTACTGGCTGGACGGCACCCTCGTCATCATGCCTAATACTACCGTCTGGGTATGTGACGTTTGTGATGAGGTGGTTTTCGATGAAGAGCAAATCGCCCAGTTGGAGATGCTGCTGGGCGTTCACATCGACTCGGTGCATACGGTAGAACGGCACGGCAAAGTCCAAAGCGCCAATCAGGGTGTGCTCCCAAGCAGGCGGCGGAGTGTGTAGGGCTGATGAATCTGTGGCATGAACTCCCTCCGGGGCCGGATGCTCCAGACGTGATTTACACGATCGTGGAGATTCCCAAAGGAAGCCGCAACAAATACGAGTATCATAAACAGGCAGGCGTTATCAAACTTGACCGTGTGTTGTACTCCTCATTGTACTATCCGGGGGATTATGGCCTGATCCCCCGGACGTTCTACGAGGACGGCGACCCGCTGGATATCCTTGTGATGATCAACGAGCCAACCTTCCCGGGCTGTATTATCGAGGTACGGCCCATCGGTATGTTCCAGATGTTCGACCGCGGCCTGCCGGATGACAAAGTGTTAGCTGTGCCGGACAAAGACCCTCTCTACCGCGATTACCACGATCTCTCCGATATCCCTCAGCATTTTCTGAGCGAGGTGGCCCATTTCTTCTCGGTGTACAAGGACCTAGAAGGGGTGCGTGTGGAGGTAGTGGGCTGGGTGGAAGCCAAGATCGCGAAAGAGAAAATCGAGCACGCCATTCGCCTCTATCAGTCAACATTCCAGCCCCCTAAGCTGTAGGCCGCTTCAGGTGGACAAGCCGTACAGCGATGCAGCCCTTTCAACATTTCCGGCATGATCGCACGCTGCCGCTTGTGATCGCCGTTTTGCTACTGGCGAGATGCGCGCCTGCTGCTGTCCTATCGCCTTCGGCGGCGACGCCTTCACCGGAGATCGGTTCCTCCTCGTTCTCTTCGCCCAGGCAACAGGTGCGCGAGGCGTTTGGGACGACCGAAGCCGATAGGCGCTTGGCCGACATCCTGAACGCTGTCGGGGGTTTCCTGCGCGATGTCGATGAGCGTTCTCTGCCAGATGACGTGACAGCCGCGCATCTTACCGAGGCTGCGCTGGCATCGGGACGGCCTGTGCTTATTCAACCCGCCTATGTGCGCCGTGCGGGCGATCTCGCTGTGGTGGCTCTCCCTGGTGGCTTGGGGCTGTATCTCTACGATCTCGGCGTGCCGATGAGCGCAACACCGCTGGAGATCAGCCGCTGGATAGTCGGGCTGAGCACGCTGGAAGTCATCTGGGGGGATGGCGAAACAGGAGTATCCTTTACCACACTTGGTGTGGACGGCGTCCCGCGCATTCATTACGCTCTGCTGAAGCGCGAGGCAGATAGAGGATGGCAGACCGCTTGGCTCAGTGATGAAGAACCTGACTGGTGGTTCAATGCCGTTGGAGGAACGTTGGATGTTTCTCCCGACCTTTCGCAATTGATTGTGACAGGCCAAGCAACACGAACAACCGACGCTTTCTATGAACAATCAGGTGAACCGCGCCGCTCCTTTCGACTGGTGTGGCAGCGTCAGGGAGATGGCTATGTGCTCTCTCCTTCCCCGCAATCCTATAGCAGTCGTCAAGCCTGGCTGTGGGATGTGGCTGAGCCATCGCCTTACGCCACGTTGGTGGAATTTGTGGAGCGCATGCAGGCGGGCGATGAGGAGGGCATTGCTCCCCTGGTTGGCCATCAAGAGGTACTTACGGCTGCCTATGACTTTGGCCTGCACCTTGCTGAACGGCGCTATCAGGTGGTGGGGGGCGCAGCCGATAGGATCGTATTCCGCGATATGCACGCCACATTTGTAGCTTCGTTCCGCCCACCTCTTCAGGCGGGCGGAACGTGGCTCATCATCGACTTGGCCCCTGCAGGTGCGGTGCAGGAGGACGGATCGTCGGACAGGTGAATCATCAAAGGTGCACTATGACCGAACAACAGCCCGAACTTTGCAACCTCGTCCGGCTAGGGCTAATGGAGTACCATGCTGCGTGGGAACTGCAACGCCGGCTCGCTGCCGCCCGCGCCGCAGGGACGATCCGCGATACCCTGCTGCTGCTGGAGCATCCACACACGTACACGTTGGGCCGTTCCGGCCGTGTGGAGCACCTATTGATGAGCGCCGAAGAGCGTGCCCGGCGTGGCGTAACCGTTGTGGAGGTTGACCGAGGGGGGGACATCACCTATCACGGCCCGGGTCAGCTGGTAGCCTATCCGATCCTCTATTTGGGGCGCGCTGACCACCGAGGCCATCTGCCCACTGCTGACTATGTAGGCTATTTGCGCCGCCTTGAAGAGGTGCTGATCCGCACCTTGGCCGCTGTGGGCGTAGAGGGACGGCGTGAGGAAGGATACACCGGCGTATGGGTTGACACACCGAACGGTGTGGCGAAGGTCGCCGCCATCGGCGTGCGTGTCAGTGCCCAAGGGGTCAGCACACACGGTGTGGCGCTGAACGTTGACCCCGATCTGGATTATTTTAAGGGCATCATCCCCTGTGGCATCGCTGATCGCCCTGTGACTTCCCTGCGTGAGCTACTGGGCGTTGCCGCTCCCTCTATGCAACAGGTGATGGATTGTTTCACCGCTGCTTTCGCCGAGGTCTTTGGCTACCGTATGGTGCCCCTTGAACTGAGTGACCTGCTGGTCGAAACTCCGCCCCTTGTACGCTCCACCTAGAGCCGCATTTCTGAAGAGTGGCCGGGGAAAACCCTGCCGCCGGTGATGTAGCTATAGGCGTGGTTCACCGCGACCGCTGCCTGCCCAAAACCGGTTACGATCAAGTTGAGCGGTTCGACGCCGGGCTGGCAAGCAATATCGCCAGCTGCGTACACCCCTGGGATGTTCGTCTCTTGCCGTGCATTGACGACAATGTAACGCCTGTCCAACTCCAGCCCCCAGTCCTTAATCGGGCCGAGGTCGGCTTTGAAGCCGAGGTTCATCAGCACGGCGTCCACCTCCAGCTCGGTCTCTTCCCCTGTGCGGTTATCGAAGATGGTTGCGCCGGTAACATGCTCGTTGCCATGCACTTCTTTGATCTCGTGCCATAGCCTGACGTCGACGGAGGAGTTCATTAGCTCGGTCACACTGCTGGGGTGGGCGCGGAAACCCTCGCGCCGGTGGATGAGCGTCACATGGGAGGCGTAGTCCTTCAGATTCAGTGCCCAATCCACAGCCGAGTCGCCACCGCCGACGACCAACAACCTCTTGCGGTAGAAAGGGCGCTTATCCTGCACAAAGTAGTACACCCCCCGCCCCTCAAAGCGCGTGATGCTCTCGTTATCCAGCTTATTGGGTCTGAAAGCGCCGATGCCGGCGCAGATGATAAGGGCTCGTGCATAGTGCGTTTGCTTGTCCGTCACCAGTGTCAGGATGCCGTCGTCACCCCGCCGGAGGTCTTGAGCTTGTTCCTCGTAGCAGAAGGTGGGGTGCCACGTCTCGGCCTGTTCCACCAGATTGCGCACAAGGTCCCTGGCGAGGATGCGGGGATGCCCGGCCACGTCATAAATGTACTTCTCCGGATAAAGCACAGCGAGCTGTCCCCCCGGCTCCGGCAGCGCCTCGATAATCTTGGTGCGCATCTCGCGCATTCCGGCGTAAAAAGAGGCAAACAGCCCCGTTGGTCCCGCTCCCAGGATAATAATGTCGTAGATGTCACGGTCGTGCATAGGAAACCCGTATCCCTCCCGTTCAGAGTAGTAGCAAGCCGGTAAACGGCCCGGTACAGAAAGTTTACCAAGAAACAGGAC
>DAOTYL010000311.1:0-1792 GCA_034434955.1 Anaerolineae bacterium
GGCTCTTTAGAGAGGTCCCTCTTCCCAAAGATGCGCTCTAGTTGCTCAGCGCCCCAGAACATGAACAGCGCCATCAAGACAATGAACAGTACGATGACGCCGGCGGGGAGATTCAGCCAGTCCATCAGCGTGAAGCGCCCCAGATAGGAAGAATGGAAGAACTCGTTGTACAGGCCAACCGTCTCGCCGAAAGCGAAGATGCCGAACAACACGCCCAGTAGGAAGAAAAGGCCGTCAACCTTGCCCGTCACGGCTGAAACGAGGGACGTGCCCGGGCAGAAGCCGCCAATGATGAAGCCCACACCCATGATCAGCCCGCCGAGGATGCCAGGCCACAGGTAAGTGTGGTTGACCCACACCAGATTGTAATCCAGAAGGCCGATTGCGGAGGCGCCAAAGATGAGCACCATCGCAACGATGATGGCACCGAACATCACCTTGAGCACGGTTAGCTCGGTGAAGTAGAACTGCGCCGCAAGCTTTCTGGAGTTCCCAAAGCCAGCCATCTCAAGCACGGCGCCAAAGCCCATGCCAATGAGGAAGTAGACAACATACTGCCCCCAGTGGCCGAGGAGCTGAGATAGCGCAAGTGGAAACGGAGCCATGGCACTCCCCCCTCACGTCCACAGCTTGCGGACAAAATAGGCCAGGGCATAAGCCCCACCGAACACGGCGAACATAAATGCCCAGCTGCCCACGGAGAGCACCGCCCCACCGGAAAGTGCCTGCCCGGAAGTGCAGCCACGCGCCAGCCGCGCCCCATAGCCCATGATCGCGCCGCCCAAGAAAGCCATTGCCCAACGCAGGCGCGGCGTGATGCGCGGCCCGTGATTGGTCTCGATCTTGAGCCGCCCGTTGAGCCAACCGGAGAGCAGCCCGCCGACGGCTGTCCCTGCCAGCATGAAGACCATCCAGGAATCGAGAGGGTTCTTGTCACCGCCCGCGATCCCTAAGAGATAGGGGGTACGGTCCACATGGCTGGGTGCGATTGCATCCTCAACGGCCAGCACTAGGTTGTTCATCGCCCCTGATGCGCCCAGTCCGCCGCCGGTGATGAAGAACGAAGTAAACAGCACCAGCCCCAACAGAATGGCGGCGAGATAAGGGTGGATGTAGGGCTTAGCGACCCTTGCGGCGCGTGCTTGCGCCGCTGCCCTTCCCGCCGAAGATGTGGTTCTTGATAGTGTCGTCATGCTTCCTACCCCTTGCTCTCAATAATCGTCAACGTCGGTTGCCTACCTACAGGTGAGGCGTGTCAGTCTGCCTCTGCATACGCCGCGATCTCGTCGTACCCCAGGATCATGGCGCGGATGCTGGCAAGCGGTGCGTGGCCGGTCGTGGTGAGGTACACATGTGCCACGACGAACGCCGCTAGCAGCCAGGCGATCAATGTATGCAACGGGGCTAGGAACGGCAGCCCACCCAGCCGCGCGACCAGATCGGGCCAGCGCTGTGCTCCCCACATCAATACGCCGGTGAGGATTTGCAGCGGCAAGAGCACGTTCAGCAGCCCCAGGTAGGTGATCTGTTGGAGGGGGTTCAGTTTGCGCTTTGGCGTCTTTGAGAAGGGATGTTCCTCGCCCCGGAAGATGCCCCGCAGGTAGAACTTCGCCTGCAGGATAGCGCTGTCAAAGAAGCCGTAGGGACGTGGCAGGTATTGGCGAATCTCACCGCTTGCCAGATGGTAGAACAGCGACAGCGCAGCGTTGATCACCAGTAGCGCTGCAATGATGTTATGCACCTGCACCACGTAGGCAAAGCTGAACATCCTGAACAGATCGGGTTTGTGGAT
>DAOTYL010000312.1:0-2279 GCA_034434955.1 Anaerolineae bacterium
GCCAAGCCCCACAAGCAGCAGCATCACCGTCGGTACGATAGCGACATAGAAGTGGCGAGCTGTCGGCATATAGGGGATGCGCCCTTCAGAATTGGGTGGGTCAATGCGTAGCAGGCTCATCACCAGTGCTGCGCCGATCGCCGCAACGCAGAATAGCAGCGCCCTCCACTGGTAGCCCTCCAGATCGCCTGCACGCAGGCGGCGGATGAGGGCAGGCAGCAACCCCAGGCCACCTATCCCGCTGATCGCTGCCAGCACGGCAACACCGGCTCGCGGCAGGCCGTCTATGCCGGCGCCGAAGGCCGACCAGAACGAGACGAATTGCCAACGCACGGCGGCCCAGTAGGCTGCGCCGTTGCGCGACCAATCGTACCACGAACGGAGACGGCGATTGAGGTTGCCCATCGGCACAAACTCGCTGATTGGGCGGCGCACCTGAGGGCCTCCGCTGGCCAACCAATCCACGCTGAGCAGGGCGATAAGAACCGCTGCCGCGATAAGGGCGATCTTCACGCTGCGCGGGAGCCTAGGCCAGATGGCCAGCAACAATCCCAGCACGGCGAGCGGGAGGCCAATCCACGCCGAGGTTTTGGTGAAATAGCACAGCGCAGCGCTGACGACGACCAGCGCCGCTGTCCCGAGGCGGAGGCCCTTTCGTAGGGTGAAGACGACGGCGAAGATAAGCAGGGTGAGGGCTGCCACTGCGCCTACATCGTTGCTGATGGCACTCATGAGGTCGGTGTAGCCGAAGATCACTGCCATCACAAGCGGTGTGCCGATCGCCAGCAGATGGGCGCCCGGGAAGACCTGTCTTACGGTCAAATGGGCCAGCCACGCCACCGCCGTCGCCAGCAGGACGGAGACGATGCGTCCCAGCCGCACTTGATCCCTGATCGTGGCAGGGCGCAGGGCGATCTGGAAAACGGCTTGCAGCACGTAATAGGCGGGCATCTCGCCGAACTGATGGGCAGGGCGGATACAGGGGATGCCTTCTGCAACCTTGCGGCAGCCCCCGATCTGCGCGTTGCCGAGGGACTCCGCAATGCGTTCAAGGATGTCCCTGTCCGCTTGTTTTCCGCTCGGAAGGGCGCGGTGCTCGGCAACATAGCGCATGTACTCGAAGTGGGTGGGTTCGTCGTAGTGTCCCCATAGGGGCACGGCCACCAGCCGCACTATTCCCTGAGTCAGCATGACAGCCAACACGAGCAGCAGAAGCCAGCGCTGGGGGTAGGCTGCCGTTTTCGTCCGATGAGCCATAATGAGATAAGCCTTTTCGCTGTAGGTTATTTTCAGTATGCGCCACGCCGAGCGATCACAGCGCCGATGGTGCGCCAGAGAATCTTAATGTCCAGCCACAAGGAATAGTTGCGGATGTAGAAGAGGTCCTCTTCGGTGTGCAGATGCATGGGCTTATCGGCCCGCCCGCTGATCTGCCACCAGCCGGTGAGGCCCTGCGGGACCTCAAAGCGTTTGCGCTGCCAGGGCTTGTATTTTTCCACCAGCCAGGGCATCTCCGGACGCGGCCCCACAAGGCTCATCTCCCCGCGTAGGATGTTGAAGAGTTGGGGGAGCTCATCCAGACTGGTGCGCCGCAAGAAGCGCCCCACGCGCGTCACCCGTGGGTCGTCCTGACGTTTGTGAATCGGGTTTCCTTCCTCATCGTAGGTGATCACCTCGTCCCGACGCTGTTCAGCATCGGGGATCATGGTGCGGAACTTGATCATCTTGAAGATTTTTCCGCCCTCGCCCACGCGCTCTTGGACGAAGAAGACGGGGCCGGGACTGTCGATCTTGATGGCGAGAGCGATGATCCCCATCAACGGCAGAGCGGGGATAAGGCCGATGGTGGTCAGCGTTAGGTCAAAGATGCGCTTCACAAGACGCTGGAAGGGCGTCAGCGCAGGCTCTTTGAGCGTGAGCAGGGGCATACCGCCGAAATCTTCAACCTGAAGCTGAAGGAAGGCCAGGTCGAAGAAATCGGGCACCATGCGCAGGTTCACAGGGAGCTGCTGGAGGTTGTAAACCAGCTCGCGAATATCCAATGGCGTCTCGGCAGGCAGCGCGATGATGATCTCCGAAATATCGTGCTCGGCTACTAGGCGGGGGACATCCTCAAGACGCCCCACGATCTGCTGTGCGGGGACTGCCGGGTCGGTGTCTGCAGGGCTGTCCGCTCCGTCGGTGCTGACAAAGCCGACCAAGTAGAATCCCGCCCAAGCGTAGGCGCGCACCATGTCGGCCACCTCGCGCCCCATCTGGCCGGTGCCCACTACCAACAC
>DAOTYL010000313.1:0-11348 GCA_034434955.1 Anaerolineae bacterium
TCTTCCCGAAGGACAGCAGGAGGCGGAGGCGCGGGCTGGCTAGGCGCAGCGACAGCCTTGGGGGTGCGTAGGGGGGTCAAGCGGATCACGGCGTCGCGTGCGCCCATACCCAACAAGCCGCGACTGCCCTCATCGACAATCTCGATGATCACCTCGTTACGGGCCAGCCCAAGCTGTGACAGTCCTTTCTCAATGGCCTCTTCCAGTGTTGAGGCACGGATCTCAACGGATTGTGGAGCTCCACTGCTCATCATCTACCTCATCTGCTAACCCAACCTGACCCGTCGAATGAAACGGCGCGAGTCAAGTAGGGGGAATGTTGCCAGTGTAACTCCCTCTGATCACCTACGCTGCTTACTTGCGCTGCACTTTACCCTTAGTCTCCACGTTGGCCACTGGCAAGCCAAGCAGCCCCCTCAAGCTGAAACGGCCATCTTTGGTGCCGAACAGATTCTTGAGGTTGGCCTTGTCCATTGCAGCATATTGCAAGAATCCGATCAACCCCGACACCACCCAGTAGATGGAAAGGCCAGAGGGCAGGGTAAGGGAGAAGAAGCCCAGCATCAGCGGCATGGTCAGCTGCATAGAACGATTCATCGCTGCTGCTTGGGGATCGGAGCTGGGCGGCGTGAGCAGCTTCTGCTGCAACCACGTGGTCACTACAACCAGAATGGGTAGCACCGGCGTAGGGTCAGGAGCAGCAAGGTTCAGATACCAGAAACGACTGCTGAGCGGGATGAGGGATGTGGCGCTGGGCAACCAGCTCAGGATGTCGGGCAAGGGGTGATAGATATGCCGCGAGAGCTCGATCAGTTGCAAGGGTGAGGCTGCCAGCGCCTGTGTCAGCGCCTGATAGAGGCCGATCAGGATCGGGAGCTGAATCAGCGAGGGCAGACAACCGCCAAGGGGATTCACCCCTGCCTCGCGATAGAGCTCCATTGTCTTCTGCTGCAGCGTCTCATTGTCTCCCTTGTACTTCTCCTGCAACTTCCTGAGTTTGGGTTGCAGTTCTTGCATGGCCGCCGCTGATTTCTGCTGTTGCCAGGTGAGGGGGAAGGTGATCAAGCGGATGATAACGGTCAGGACGATCAGCGCCAGGACGAAGCTGTTGCCCAGCAGCCCGTACAGCCAGATCAGCAGGTTGACCATTGGATTGAGGATCAATAGGTCCCACATGGATACTTTTCTCTCTTATCACGAACTCGGCGGGCTGAAGGCCCAGCGCTCCACCAACGCATCGCGGTCAAGCGCAATAAGCGGGTGGTCGCCTTGATGTGCGCCGATCAGGATCAGATCACCGTGAAGGATGGGCGGGGCCAAGAGGGGGATGTTGCGCGTTGTTGTGCCTGTAGGGAAGAAAAGAAAGCGCGTCGTGAATTGGGCCTCAACGGTGACAGGTGCAACGGCTTGGGTGCCATCACTGACGCGCAGGATGTACAGTTTAGTATCCCCGGATGTAGCATAGAGCACCCGCTCTCCGTCCAACTCGCCGATGGCAGGCGGGCTGACCACCGGCCCTTCCGCAGAGAAGGTCCACACTGCTCGACCCGTATTCGGATCGAGCGCAAAGATGTGCCCATCCAGATCGCCGCCGATTAACAGCCCCGTTTGCTCATCCTTGACGGGGCTACTCCACACCCAGTTAGAGGTCGTATAAGTCCACAGGACCTCGCGGGTCGTGGCATCTAGCGCGTAGACGCGGTTATTAAAGCTGCCGAAATAGAGCACTCCGTCGTACAAGCTGGGTGTGCCAGCAATAGCCCCCATCGGCACATCACCCTCATCGGCCCCTTCCTCAGGGAACTGCCACTTCAGCTCGCCCGTTTCAGCATCAAGGGCAAACACATGCCGATCCAGCGAGGTGACATAAAGGGTGTTCGTCTCGGCATCCAACAGGGGCGTGGCCCAAATCTCGCGGGCAGCAGCGAAAGACCAGACCTCGTTCCCCGTCTCGCGGTCAAGGGCATAAAGCACGCCAGCGGTTGAGCCGGCATAAACGTACTTCTCACCGATGACTGCCCCGCCGATGAAACGCGCTCCGCCCTGAAACGCCCACTTCTCTGTGCCGATGTCCCGATCGAGGGCGAAAACAGAGTTGACGTAGTCGACCACTACCACCAGGTCATCGCTCACCGCAGGTGGTGCGTAGAAAGTCTGCCCGCGCCGAATCTGCTCCGGAAAAGCCCACAGTGTCTCGCCTGTGCTAGAACGGATAGCATACACACGTGGCCCAGCCGCCAAATAGATGGTGTCGTCGCTGACGGTCACACCAGGCCAGCTTGAGCCAGTCAACGCCACGCTGGCGGTGTTGCTGCAGCCAGCCAACATCCCGATCAGCCCAACCAGCGCTAGGCCAACAAGCCAGATGGAAAACCGCTTCGGGATCAAAAATGGAACTCCTCAGGTACAGGATCATACCCACCCGCACTGAAGGGGTGGCAACGCGCAATGCGCTTGGCCGTCAGCCAGCCGCCTTTAATAAACCCGAAGCGCCGAATGGCTTCATATCCATAGTGAGAGCAGGAAGGCGTGAAGCGGCAAGACGACGGCAAAAGCGGCGATAACGTTAACTGGTAGAGGCGTATAAGCCCCATGGCGATATATTTCATGGCGATCTGTTGCCCGTCAATATCCCGGCCTGCTTGAACAATCTCCCCAGAGCGGCCACGATCTCATCATACTGCGCAGCAGCGATGGCCCCATGAGCGATCACAACCACATCATAGCCGCCCTGTATCGCCGGGAGCCAGCCCCGCACAGCAGCATGTAAGCGCCGCTTGATGCGGTTGCGCCGAACGGCAGTGCCAACACTGTGGCTGATAATAAACCCAAAACGACTGTGCGGTAGGCCATTGGGAAGGACATTGAGGCTGACCAGGTTGTCTCGCCAACGCTTACCCCCCCTACGCACTGCCGCGAAATCCTTAGGTCGCTTGAGCCGCAGGCGGCGGGGAAGCATGATCGACAGTCCGGGCCGGCTCTCTTAACTCTTCCAGTTTACCCTCTTCACGTGCCGCGGAGTGACCGTAAGCACCTTACGCCCCTTGGCACGGCGTGCCTTCAACACACGGCGCCCACCGCGCGTCTTCATCCGTTCGCGGAAGCCGTGCGTGCGGGCGCGTTTGCGTTTCTTAGGTTGCCAAGTACGTTTCGGCATAACAGCAAAAACCCTCTCATCATAAGTTATCCGCCCCGATCCAACGGGGCGGGTATTGCGCAGAGATTCGCGGCAAAGCGCCGTAGCGCAACGCAAGATTATAGCGCAGGCACAGAGGGTGGTCAAAAATGCCCGTGCTTGGAAGCGAGGTGCAAGAGAACCGATCGGAGGAGCGGTATTCCCCAGCGGCAGGAACGGTAAGCCAACTGTAAGCCACCCGACATGACGCAATCATCTTGCAGTGTTATAATCCCCCGTCGCTGGCCTCGACGGGCCGTATCATGGTGCTTGGAGTGGTTCTTGTGTCGCAGCGACGGGTGTACAGTCAGCTATCCCAACGTCTACCGGTGTTGCTCTTCGCCATCGGGATCGGCGTGATCTTCATCACCAGCGGCATAGCGCTACGCTCTGGGCAGCTGCGCGAGGTCGCAGCAGCAATGGCGGCCACACAGACCGCCGATGCCCCTGATACATCTACCCCCACCCCGACCAACACGCTGCCCTCCACGCCCACCGCCAGTTCCACACCGAGGCCCACCCGCACGCCCACTGGCACATTACCACCCAGCGAAACTCCCACCCTTACCCACACGGCGCTACCTACGCCTGTGCCCACGCGTGAGGTCTCGCTCAACACTGGCAGTTATGCCACTCCATCTACACCACCTGCTACCGCCGTCCCGCCGCCTGCTCCGCTGATCCCCGTGCCGGATGGTGTGCAGAATATCCTGTTGCTGGGCAGCGACCGCCGTCCAGACAGCGGCAGTTTCCTGACAGACACCATTATCGTGGTGTCCATCAACACCAAAGAGGGCACGGTCAATATGCTCTCCCTGCCGCGCGATATGTCAGTATATGTCCCCGGTTACACGGTGACCAAGATCAACACCGTCTTCTCGCGCGGGCTGTCCAACGGGCATCCCGGCGGCGGCTTTGGCCTGATGCAGGAGACGTTGCTGTACAACTTCGGCATCTATGTAGGTCACTATGCGCTGGTAGACCTCAGCGGTTTTCAGGACATCGTGGACATCCTGGGGGGCATCGAAGTTCCGGTAGATTGCACCCTGCAGGGCTACGTGCTCAAGGAACCACGCTTAAAGCGCGACGACTTTGCCACTTATGAGGAGTGGTTTGCCTATACCGCGGACGACAGCAATTGGGAACTGTATACGCTCCCTATCGGTGTCCACCATCTAGATGGCTATATGGCGTTGTGGTACGCCCGCTATCGTCACGGCACAAGCGATTTTGACCGCGCCTACCGCCAGCAGCAAGTGCTGCGCGCCATCTTCAACCGTGCGCGTTCCGGCGGTTTCCTAAACCTCACCCGCATTCCCCAGCTCTGGCGTGAGTACAACGATCTGGTAGAGACTAGCATGGACATCGGCAACATGCTTCAGCTGGCGCCTGTCGCGCTTGATCTGGAGGGTATTGAGATCACTAGTTATGTACTCACCCCCGATAAGCTAGTGGCCTGGCAGGACCCCTATCTCAACCAGACAGCCTACGCCATCACCGATGAAGCACTGCAGTTCATCCAACTGGCCATGCAACCCCCGGCCCAAAATTACCTTGCCAGCAATCGGGTGACGGTTGAGGTACGTAACGGCACAAACGCCCCTCGTTTAGATGAGGTTGCCGCGGACCGCCTGCTGTGGAATGGCATCGACGCTACTGCCACCGGCCCAGCCGACTCGCCCAACTACGAGAAAACCGTCATCTATGATTTCACGGGGCGTCCCAAAAGCAACCAGCTGATCACTATGCAGCACCTCTTTCACGTAGCCGATGCGGACGTGATCGTGCGCCCCGACCCCAATCGCATCTTTGACTACGTTGTGATCCTTGGGCAAAATTACAAGAGCTGCACACGCGCTCCGCAGGCTCCTCAACCCACTCTGGAGCCACCGACACCTACACCCACGCCATAACCTCACGAGAACAGCGAAGAGCCTTCGGACGAAGAGCAGTCACGCTTTTTCTAGCGGATACACCCCCAGCGAGGCCATCTACGCTATAATTTGTCATGTTACGAGTGTGGCGAAAGAAACCGTGAGCGAAATGGACGAGTTACCTCCTAGTACCAAACTTAGGCCCATCCATTCGGCCCGGCCCACAGGAGCGCCGCCCGCTTAACCCTTCCTTGTAGATGCCGCGCGTGCGCTCCGTGTGCCACCCTGATATCACCGCTTAAAGGAGCGCCGCGATGGCACCTCATATCACCCCGGCTCTTCAAGAAGTGCGCCAGCGGGTTGAAGAGCTGCTGGCTGCCCATAAGATGGACGAACTGCATACCTATCTGGCGCGACAGCACCCCGCCGACATCGCCGATTTGCTGGAAGTGCTGGATGACGATCAGCGGGTGGCGATCTTCAACCTGCTGCGGCTTGACATCGCCGCCGAAGTGCTGGACGAGACGCGCACCGAGGTCACGCGCGATCTGGTGGAGGCTGTTCCCGCCGAAAAGATCGCCGACGTGCTGGAAGCGATGCCCGTGGACGACGCGGCGGAGGTGCTTTCTGAGCTGCCGGAGGACCGCGCCGAAGACCTGCTGGAGCTGATGGAGCCGCGGGAGGCAGCAGAGGTCGAGACCCTGCTCTCCTATCCGGAGGACAGCGCTGGACGTCTGATGACGACCAAGGTGGCGCGGCTCGACTCATCGTGGACGGTAGATCAGACGCTGAACTACTTACGCAGCATCGACCGCGATACCGAGGCGCTGGCTTATCTGTATGTAGTCAGCGGCGAAGGTCGGTTGGTAGGGGTAGTGCCGCTTTGGGACCTGCTGACGGCAGCGCCGAGCAAGCGCATCGCCAGCCTGATGAACCCCATCGTGGTCTCTGTGCGGGCGGACACCGATCAGGAAGAGGTAGCTCGCATCGTCTCCCAGTATGACTACTTCGCTATCCCCGTTGTAGATCACCGCGACCGGCTGCTAGGCATTATCACCCACGACGACGTGATAGACATCCTGCAGGACGAGTTCACCGAGGATGTTCAGCGCTTTGGTGGGTCCCAACCACTGGAGCACACTTATCTCAGCACACCGGTGATCACCGTAGCACGCAAGCGCGTGGGCTGGCTGCTCGTCCTGTTCTTGACGGAAATGCTGACCGGTACGGTGCTGCGCTTCTTTGAGCACGAGCTACGGGAAGTTGTGGCTCTCTCTTTCTTCATCCCCTTGCTGATCGGCACAGGAGGCAACGCCGGCTCGCAGACCACAAGCACGATCATCCGAGCGCTGGCGGTGGGCGAGGCACGCTTCAAAGATGCGTGGCGTCTGCTGTGGCATGAGATGCGCGCGGGCGTCCTGTTGGGACTGGTAATGGGGTTAGTGGGTTTTGCGCGCGCCCTCACGTGGCACAGCCCCCTGCCGCTAGCGATGACGGTAGGGGCCGCGCTGTTTACAATCGTGCTCTGGGCCAATATCATTGGTTCGCTCCTGCCGCCTCTGGCTGACCGGCTGCGCATCGATCCGACGGTGATCTCCGGCCCGGTGATGAGCACATTGGTTGACGCGACAGGACTGATAATCTACTTCACTCTAGCGAAGATCATCATGGGGCTGTGAGGGGTTGGGCTGAAAGAGCAGGGCCTCCTTAGTGGGAGGCCCTTTCCATCTGTTGCCTCGGTGATCTACCAGTCACCCCGATCGCGGCGCGAGGGGCGATCTACACGTGGGCGCGCCTTGTCCACGCGGAGCGTGCGCCCGCCGAAGTCGGCGTTGTTCATAGCGTTCATGGCGGCGGTGGCCTCTTCCTCGGTGCTCATCTCCACAAAGCCAAAGCCCTTGGAGCGGCCTGACTCGCGGTCAACGATGATCGTCGAGCTGAGGACAGTGCCAAAAGCGGAGAACGCCTCGCGCAGTTCTTCCTCGGTGGTAGAGTAGGGCAGGTTGCCTACATAGAGCCTGTTAAGCACGAGCAAAGTGTCCTTTCTGAGAATGGTCTCTGGGAAGTCCGGCACAACGCCGGATAGCCGATCAGGTAACCTTCTCTAATGGGCGAAAAGCCCATTCACCTACCCATCTGCTCGTGCGATCGGGTTACCTGCTGCGAACGCACGGGCTCCTTCAATGCTGCCAAAGGTTCTCTTGCGCTACCTGCCCTCTCCTTCTGAACTCTTCTCATGCACTCACGGTGCCAATCATAGATGCGAACGGCTGATCTGTCAATCTGATATAATCCTTACAAACGCACTCACAACTGAGGGGGCAAGTCATGAATCGAGAAGAAGCGCTGGCCATTGTCAGGGAGTTCGTCAAGAACGAGAATCTCATCCACCACATGCTTGCCGTTGAGGCAGCCATGCGCGCCTACGCCCGCCACTACGGCGAAGACGAAGAAGCGTGGGGGCGGGTCGGGTTGCTGCACGATTTTGACTGGGAAATCCACCCCACGTTGGAAGAGCATCCCATGAAGGGAGCGCCGATCCTGCGCGAACGTGGCGTGCCGGAGGAAGACATCCGCACCATCCTTAGCCACGCCGACCGTTCGGGTGTCCCGCGCGAGACACGACGCGATAAAGCGCTCTATGCGGTAGACGAACTGACGGGGCTGATCGTGGCAGTGGCCCTCGTGCGGCCCAGCAAGAGCATTCTTGACGTTACTCCTAAGTCCATCAAGAAGAAGTGGAGTGACCGCGCCTTCGCCGCAGGCGTCAACCGCGAGGAGATCGAGCGAGGGTGTGAAGAACTGGGAGTCGATCTGTGGAATGAGCATGTCCCGCTGGTGCTTCAGGCCATGCAGGACATCGCCGCCGAACTGGGCCTAGACGGTCGATTGGCAGGGTAGCATACTCTGCGCAGGAATGTATGCCTCCTAACAGGAGGAGTATATGCAGCACAGGGCCGGGATGCTTCTCATCACATACGCTCTGTTGTTCATAGCGTGCCAGGCGACACCCGAAGCGCGCGAAGAGATAACGTCCCCGCCTCCTGCCACCGAGACGCTTTTAGAAGGGAACACCTCTACCCCTGAAGAGGAGGCCGAGTTCACTGCCCAACGTATGCGTTTGGTGGAGGGGATCATTAGCGCGGGGATCACTGATCCGGCGGTTATCAAGGCCATGCAGACCGTGCCCCGCCACAAGTTTGTTCTCCCTGAATACCTCGATCAGGCTTACGCCAACCATGCCTTGCCGATCGGCTACGGGCAGACCATCTCGCAGCCGTACATCGTGGCCCTCATGACCGAGGCGCTCGATCTGGAAGCAAGCGACAAAGTACTGGAGATCGGGACGGGGTCAGGCTATCAGGCAGCTGTGCTGGCGGAGATCGTTGAGCAAGTGTACACCGTTGAGATCATCGGGGCGCTGGCCGAGCAGGCTGCCGAGCGGCTGAACGCATTGGGCTATCACAATGTTGAAGTGATGCATGGGGATGGTTACTTCGGCTGGGAGGAGCACGCCCCCTTTGACGCCATCATCGTCACGGCCGCGCCCGACCATGTCCCCCCGCCTCTGCTCGCACAGCTGGCTGACGGCGCACGAATGGTCATCCCGGTAGGGCCGCCCGGCGGCTATCAAGAGTTATGGCTGATTGAGCGACACGGGGATGAGTTCACCACAACCAGCCTAGGTGGAGTGATCTTCGTCCCCCTCACGCGCGAGGTACGGGAGAAGTAGCCATCAGCCTGCTGATGGCGGCTAGCGCCACGGCGTATCCCCCCGCTCCCAGCCACAGCACTGCCGAAAATCCCCAGCTCAAGGCAGCCATTGCAGCCAGCACGCCGCTGATCACCGAGGCGCTACCGTTGATGGCCCAGGCCCAGGGAATCAAGCCGGGCGCCTTCTGTTCGACAAGGACCACACCTCGCGCAAAGGGGATGCCCATCAACATGCCCAGCGGAGCCAGACTGGCAATCGTCACCGCGACTCGCGCAATGAGCGGCCACCCCAGCGCCAGCGCAAACACGCCCCGCAGAAGCAGCGGCGTCATCAGCGCAACAGCGACTAACGCTGCCAGAGCAGCACGCAGGGGCCAGCGTGGGGCGCTGAGGCTCCCCAAGCCGGAGAAGATGAGGATGGCAAACAGCACAACGGCCAGAGCCAGCGCCGGTTGCCCCAGAAAGAGGATAAAGCGCTGGGCCAGCGGTATCTCCACGAACAAGAAGGCCATCCCCAGCATGGAGAAGTAAACCAGCGTCAGGTATTTCACCGAAGACGGTGCACGGATGGCTTTTTCCTCTGCACGTCTTATCACCAGCGGCCCGCATATCAATAACGCGGCCAGCGCTGTGACCAAGATGAGCAAAGCTACCAGCACCAGATAGCCGCTTCCGCCGAAAGGTTGCCACATCTGGCCCAAGCGAGCGAGGACCTCCGGCGTCTGCCGCCAGCGGAAGTAGTGGAAGAAAAAGGGGCGATCGTCGGTGGCCGGACGGATATCGTAAGCATACGAGGCAATGAAGCTCTCTGCATCGGTAAACAGCATCAGGGCTGCGTTGTAGTAGAGCGGTTCAGGCAAACGGCTGTAACGGTTGACTTCTCGGAGCGAAATATCGGGTAGCCAGACTAAATCGTAACCTCGCGAGGCAGCGAAGGAACGCACCGCTGCACGGTCGGTGGCGCTCAACGGCGTTGAGGAAGCCACAAAGGTCATCGTCCTCAATGAGCGGAAAGCAGCGATGTGCGCTTCGGGGTGTGTGATGCCGCGCTGGGCGAGGGCCGCACGAATGGTCGCTAACATGCGCACCGATTCGGTGGGTGGCCTTTGCAGCCAGCGCGTCAGCACGAGCACACCGTTTGGCGCCAGTCGATCCAAATAGTCGCTTAATGCCTCAACGGTGTAACGGTAATCCTCACTCAGGCTGTAAGCCCCTGATGTCACAGGGTGAAACGAATCGCTAAGGGCTACAAGGGCGACATCAAAAGAGGCCCGGGTTTGGCGAACGTAGGTCCGCGCGTCAACGGCGATCACCTCCACACGTGGGTCTCTATACAGACCAAAGGTAAACCTCTCATACTCGTTTTGCAGGATGTGCACCACAAGGGGATTGCGCTCAACTACTGTGACTCTGGGCACGCTGTTGGCCAAAGCCATCAGCACACTCCAGCCGCCCCCCGGCTCCAGTATCAGGTAGTGCGCTGCCTCAGGCCGCAGGGCCACCGCTACTGCCTCCGGGACATAGGCCGCTAACGTCCGCGCCAGATCATCCTGTGGGGCCAGTGCTGTGATGGGCTTCAGATCGTCCCCATCAAGGGTAAGTCCGGCTTGTAGAGGCGGTCGGGCGATCAGCGCATTCTGGCTGAGGCCCGGCATAACGTGAATGGTTCCGCTTTCCACCACATCCACACGCCCCTGCAGGCTCCATGCTGAGACGGTATGCCGGGCATCAGCAGCCAGCAAGACTTGAGAGAGCGCCTTATAGGGCGAGAGCCGCAACGCAGCCCATGCAGGCCGCACGATCGCCAGCGCCAGCAGAGAGGCTACTCCCAGCCCTATAGTGCCCCATCTGACCAACGCCCAAAACCGTCGCGCCGATGTGCGGAACAGGCCAGCGGCGGCAGCTCCAAGCGCAGCACTGGCGAAGAGCGCTCCTTCACCCCCTAGCCAACCTAAGAGCGGCAGGAAAATGACACATCCCAGCCCTGACCCTACCAGATTGGCTGCATAGATGCGGTGTAAATGCTGTGCATCGGAGGCCAACAACCCTCCGATGGTCAACCCGCCGAACAGGAAGGGGATAGCGGCCCCCAGAAAGGTCAGAAGCAGGTACAGTACCTGACGGCGATCCCAAACGATGGTGTAGGAGTCAAAGGGGATCAGGTTGAGGATGGCGTAGCTCAACAGTGTTGTCACGGCGAAGCCCGCTGCGCTGTGGGAAGGGGAGTGACCCAGCTGTGGCCATACGCTGAGCAGAGACCCCGCTGCTCCCAAGCCCAGCAGCGCCAAACTGATGACCATAAAGGCAAAGTGATAAAACTGTGCCACCGCGAGGAGGCGAGTGAGGGTCAACTCAAAGGTGAGCATAGCGGCTGAAAGCAAGCCAACGCCCAGCAAAGTCCCGGGCGTGGCAACGATGCTCTTTCCTTCGTCTCGGTTCGTGCCCACCGCTCTGTCCTCTTCTTGTACAGAGGAAAAGTCTGCATTCATTGTACACCTCATCGGCAGACGTATATGAGCGCGAGACCCCCGCAATGTGAATCGCCCTTTTCCGAGGGCCGTGCTAAAATCATCGTGAAATACGGC
>DAOTYL010000314.1:0-2058 GCA_034434955.1 Anaerolineae bacterium
CACCGATGGGATGATGGGGAGAAGAGCTGTGAGATATAAGGTTGCGTTGTGGGTAACGATAATCGCTGGTCTCGTCCTTGCAGGTTGTAGATCGGTCACCGTACCGCCTACCGACACGCTGCCGGAGACAGGCGCAGGGATCGCCACAGAAGAGGGCATCTCTAACCTTGCCACGCGTCCTACTGCACCCGCCCCGCTCGATCGATATCGGGCGGACTCTGCTGCCAGCGTAGGGGCAACGGGGAGGCCGCAGCTGATCGAGTTCTTCGCCTATTGGTGAACAACCTGCGCGCAGGTGAGGCCCATCGTGCATGGGCTGGAAGCAGAATACTGGGGCAAGATCGACTTTGTGTATCTCGACATTGACAACCCGGCCAATAGCGACGTGATGCAACGCTACAGGTTCACCAGCCAACCGCTCTTTGTGCTGGTGGAAGCGGATGGCACGGAGGTACAACGCTGGTACGGATACGTGCAGGAATCGGAGTTCCGCGCTGCTTTTGATGCTCTTCTAGCCTCCGACGGCTGACGGCCCCTACGCGGGAAACACACGGCCCCGTCGCTCGCAGCGATGGGGCCGCTTCATTCTCTCTCGCAGGGTAGGGGTTATTTCTCGTACACCTTGCCATCTGCGGCGGGAGGTGTCGCGCGGCCTACAAACCCGGCCAGCACCAGCATGGTCAGGATGTAAGGGGCCATCACCAAGAACTGGAAGGGGATAGCCGAACCGACCACTTGCACCTTAATCTGGAGCGCCTGCGCCAATCCAAAGAGGAGCGCTGCACCAAAGCTGCCGAAGGCCGTCCACTTGCCGAAGATCATAGCGGCCAGCGAGATAAAGCCGCGTCCGCCGGTCATCAGCAGGTTGAAAACGCCGATCCACTCGAGCGTGAACCATGTTCCGGCCAGCCCCGCCAGCGCCCCGCCGATGATCACGTTGGCGTAGCGCATAGCATATACGTTGACGCCCAGCGTGTCGGCGGCACGCGGATGCTCGCCCACCGAGCGCGTCCGTAGCCCCCAGGGGGTGTAGAACAACACGTAGTGGGTGGCAATGGTGATCAACAGCGTGGCGAAGACGATAGGTTGATTCTCAAACAGCACTGGCCCTAGGATGGGAATGTCCCTCAGCACAGGGATGCGGATCACGGGAAATGTGCCCGGGCTAACGGGCACGCCGCCTGCGATGCCGCCCGCCAGAAAAACGTTGTACAGCGCTCCTGTTACACCGATAGCACCGATGTTGATCACCGTGCCGCTGATGATTTGATCTACCCTGAAGCGGATGGAAAGTACAGCGTGCAGAGCGCCCAACAACATGCCGGTGACAATACCTACGATGGAACCCAAGACTAGCCCCCAAGGCTCTAGCGGCGTCCCTACCCATCTGCTGCCGATATACTGGGCTGTGAGCTGGCTAGTGAGGGCGGCAGTTAGCATCATGCCCTCAATACCGATGTTGACTACGCCCGCACGCTCGCAGAAGACACCGCAATAAGCGCCGAGGGCAATGGGGGAAGCAGCGATCAGCGCCGCGTGAAGGATTCCGGTGATCTCGCTAATAGGCATATGTGTGGCCTCCTAGGCGCCCCATCCACGGGTGAGCGGGACCTCTTCCATCTCACTCTTTTCTACTTTCAAGCGGTACAGCCAGCGGATCATCGCAGGGGCTGCCACAAAGAGCAGGATCAGGGCCTGGATGATGGAGATCATGTGCCGCGAAACGCCGGTGCGGATTTGCAGAATGTCCGATCCCACCCGTAACGCCCCAAACAGGATGGCCGCCGGGATCACCCCAAAGGGGTGGTTCTGGCCCAACAGGGCTACAGCGATGGCGTCAAAACCGTAACCTGCGGCAAAGAACGCCGGCAGACTGCGATTCAACCCCTGCACCTCAATGGTGCCTGCCAATCCGGCCAAGGCGCCTGAAATGGCCATCGCCATTATGATGGTGCGCTCATCGCGGACGCCTGCGTAGCGTGCTGCATCCGGATTGGAGCCAGCGGTGCGCATCTCAAAACCGATAGTGGTTTTCCAGATCAGCCACCACACGAAGAC
>DAOTYL010000315.1:0-9025 GCA_034434955.1 Anaerolineae bacterium
AACGATCCCTTCTCCATAGACCGCAACGCTGCCGAAGTGCGGGTGAGCGATCTAGCCCACACCTTCTTTGAGAGCGAAGCGTGGGACCTGATCCGCAGCCTGCCACCGCAAGCCGTGCAGGAGGTGGATGTGTCCTTCCAGTCATTCGTGCTGACCGATGTACCGCGCCTGGGCGAGGTGCGTGCGTTCGCCGTTCCCGACGTGCTGCTGCTGCACGACGACAAGGTCACCATCATCGACTGGAAAACGGGAGATGTGACAGGTCAAGCATTGCGCGAACAGGCAGGCATCTACCGCCTTTACGCCCAACAGGTCTACGGCGTGCCGGAAGAGGCCGTTGAAGTCATGTTATCCAATTTGGACAACTATGGGGAGAACGTGGAGCCGCCCGGTGGCGTGCCTTCAACCGAGGAGAGCCGTGCCTTTGCGCTGAACAGCATTCAGGACATGGTAGCCTTGATGGAGAGCGTGCTTTACAACACCGTTTCCATCAAGAACTTCCCCCGCACGGAGAACCTAGCGCTGTGCCGCTGGTGCAACTTCAAGCGGGCCTGTTGGCGACATGAGGAAACCTATGGCTGATGAAGCGTGGCATTACAGCGGCGAACCCAATCCACGCACCATGCTGATTGAGGGGCCATTTGGAGCGGGCAAGACCTCCTTTGCCATCGAGACGCTGTTCACATGGCTGGAGGCCGGCATCCCGCCGGAGCGCATTTTGGTGATGGTGCCCCAGCGCACCCTTGCTCGCCGCTATCTACTGGCTTTGCGCGATACACAGCGTGGGCCAGCAGGTACAGTTGTGGTGCGCACCTTGGGTGGCTTGGCGAAGGAGGCTGTGGAGCTTTATTGGCCACTTATCGCTGAAGAGGCGGGGTTTCACGAACCTCGGCGCGGGCCGCGCTTCCTGACGATCGAGACGGCGCAGTATGTAATGGCGCGTTTCGTGGGCGAGGCCGTGCAGCGCGGAGAGTTTGACGCCATCCATGTCTCCCCGCCTCAGATCGCTCGACAGGTGATCGACAACCTCGGTAAGGCCGCCTTGATGGGCATTGACTACCGCGAAGTGCCCAGCCTGCTTGCTGCTGCCTGGGGGCCGGATCGTCCCCAGAAGCGCGTGTTGGCCTACCAAGCAGCGGGGCGTGTGGCCCATGCCTTCCGACAGTACTGTTTGCGTCATCGCTTGCTGGATTACTCCCTGCAGATTGAACTCTTCATCCGTCTCCTCAAGCAGCCGGAGTTCCGCGAGCGTTTCTATCGCCGCCACACTCATCTCATCGTGGAGCACATTGAGGAAGAGTCGCCGCTGGCACACCGCCTGATCCGCGACTGGCTGCCCTATGTGGAGGGCGCCCTGCTAATCTACGAATGGGACGGCGGCTACCGCGTCTTTCTGGGAGCCGATCCGGAGGGGGCACGCACGTTGGGGCGGCTCTGCGAAGGCACACTCACGTTGAGCCGCTCGCACATCACTTCGCCAGCACTGGAAGCCCTGCACAGCGAGGTAGCCTATGCCCTGCGCCGCCCTCATGCGCGCCCTGCTCCCGAAGGAACCGATCTCGCTTTTGAGTTCGCCTTCCACGCCTTCTACCCTCAGATGCTGGACTGGGTAGCAGAGAAAATCTACCGCTTGGTGCACGAAGAAGGCATCCCAGCCGGCGAGATCGCGGTATTGGCCCCCTTCCTCAGCGATGCGCTGCGCTTCTCGCTAGGGCAAAAGCTGGAACGTTATGGTATCGACTATGTGAGCCACCGGCCCTCACGCGCCCTGCGCGACGAGCCTGCCGCGCGTTGTGTGCTGACATTGGCTGCCCTTGCCCACCCTCAATGGCGGCAACTTCCCCCACAGGCGGACGTAGCGCAGGCGCTTCAGATCGCCATCGACGGCCTGGATCCGGTGCGGGCCAGTCTGCTTACAAAGGTGGTCTATCACCCCAACGGCGAGGAGGTGCTGACTTCCTTTGAGCGTATCAATCCTGAGATGCAAGCCCGCATCACCTATCTGGCTGGGCAGCGTTACGACCATCTGCGCGGCTGGCTGCTTGACTACGCACAAGGGGCAGTGTCCCCACTTGACCACTTCTTCAGCCGCTTGTTTGGAGAGGTGCTCTCCCAGCCCGGCTACGGCTTTCACAACGACGCAGAGGCAGGGCGCATCACCGCCGAGCTGATCGAATCGGCGCGTAAGTTCCGCCAATCCCTCTTTGCCGATGAGACTCTCGATCAGGGTGAGATCGGGCGGCGCTACATGGAGATCGTCAACCAAGGATTGCTGGCCGCCCTCTACGTCGCTAGTTGGCAAGAGGAAACGGCAAACGCCGTCTTCATGGCTCCCGCCTATACGTTCCTCATGCGCAACCGCGCCGTCCGCGTGCAGTTCTGGCTGGATGTGGGGTCGACAGGCTGGTGGGAACGCCTGGATCAGCCGCTGACGCATCCCTACGTGCTCTCACCCAGCTGGCCGCCGGGCAGATTGTGGACCGACGCCGACGAGTACGAACGCCAACAGGATGTGCTCTATCGCCTAATGAGCGGCCTCATCCGTCGCTGCCGTGAACGCATCTATCTGGGCATCAGCGATCTGGGTGAGCAAGGCTATGAGCAGCGCGGGCCGATGCTGCGTCTCTTCCAGCAGATTCTGCGCCGCCACCCTCAGCCCGGTGAGGTGATCCCATGAGCGAGGCGGTTGCCCTGCGCCCATCCCAGCAGGCCGTTGTCAGCTATCGCGGCGGCAAGATGGCCGTTGCCGCCGTGCCCGGCAGCGGCAAGACGTTCACACTCTCTCATCTAGCCGCCGCGCTGGTGGAGCATCTGGCCGATACAGGCCGCCTCGACGAACAGGAGGTGCTCATCGTCACCTTCACCAATCCGGCGGTAAACTCCTTTCGCCGCCGCATCGCTGAACTGGTGCGGCAGGAGCGCGGCTTGCTGCCTTATGTCGGCTACCGCGTGCGCACCTTGCACGGTTTGGCCCACGATATCGTGCGCATGAGGCCGGGGCTAGTAGGACTTTCGGAGAACTTTGAGATTCTGGACGAGCGCATCACGGCCAGCATTATCCGCGACCTTGCCGAACGTTGGATTCGGGCACATGGCGATGACCTACTGCCCTATGTGGAACCCGGACTGGCAGAGGAAGTAGATCAGCTGCGCTACCAAATCCACCAGTATGGGCCAGAGCTAATAGAGGGCATCGCCTCTGAGGTAATCCGACTGGGCAAGGACTACCGCTGGGCTCCCGACGATATGCGTGCGCGGCTCGATGCGCTGCCGCTCGACCTGCCATTGGCCCGCATCGGCATCGAACTCTACGAGGATTACCAGCGTGCCTTGAGCTATCGCGGCGGCGTGGACTTCGACGATCTGGTGCGCTTAGCCATGCAGGCGCTGGAAACCGACACCGAGTTTCTGGAGCGGCTGCGCCAACGTTGGCCCTACATTCTGGAGGATGAGGCGCAGGATAGCTCCAAACTGCAGAACGATATGTTGCGCCTGCTCTCCGGCGACCGCAATTGGGTGCGCGTCGGCGATCCCAATCAGGCCATTTACACTACCTTCACTACCGCTGACTCTAATCTGTTGCGTGCTTTCATGAACGAGCCGGATGTCGCCAGATACCCCCTGCCGGTTTCGGGTCGCTCGGCTCCTTCCATCATCGCGCTGGCCAACTATCTGGTGCGCTGGTCCAACAGTGAGCCGCTGATCCGTCATCTATGGGGCGCACTGGACGCCGCCCAAGAGATCGTGCCCACCGACCCGGGTGACAGCCAGCCCAATCCGCCCGACGGTCTCATCTATCTGGATTACGACCCCCAGAAGCCCATCACGCCGGAGGAGGAGATCCACCGCATCGCCACCTCGCTGGAACGCTGGCTGCCCGATCATCCCGATTGGACGGTGGCCGTGCTTGCGCCGGAGAATAGCCGAGGTTTCAAGATGGCTGAAGAACTAAAAGAGCGTGGCATCCCCTATGAGGAGCTGCTGCGCAGCACCTCGGCTACACGCGATGCTGCCGAGCGCCTCCAGATCGTGCTGGACTTCCTCGCCGAGCCGACCGACAGCCGCCGCCTAGCGCGGCTCTATAGCGAGGTGTGGTGGCCCCTCTGCGGGCTGGGCGATGATGAGGAGACACACTACCTGCGCGATCAGGTCCTGCGCATGTTGCGCCAACTCAAGACCACTGAGGATTTCCTCTGGCCCGGCCCGCAGAGCAGCCGTCTTCTCTACGGGGATGGGGAAGCATCCCCATTGGTCGAGGCGCACCTTGAGGCTTTCCGTAAGCGGGTGCAAATCTGGCTGAATGCCAGCGTTCTGCCCGTTGACCAACTACTGCTGACGCTCTCCCAGGACCTCTTCAGCGAGCAGGCCGATCTGGCGTTGGGGCATAAGATCGCTGTGGTGTTGGGCAGCATCGCTGCCAACAACCCCGATTACCGCCTGCCCCATTTCAGCCAAGAGCTGCGCGTGATCGCCCAAAACGAGCGCCGTTTTCTGGGCTTTGATGATGCTACCGAAGGGTACGAGCCAAAGCCGGGTGTTGTCACAGTGGCGACTATGCACGCCGCCAAGGGCCTAGAGTGGGATCGCGTATACTTGATGGCCGTCAACAACTACAGTTTCCCCGCTGCGCTGCCGGGCGACCAGTACATTGCCGAAAAATGGTTTATCCGCGATAGCCTCAACCTGCAGGCCGAGGCACGTGAACAAGTGGAGCTGCTCATGGCGGGACGCGCCGCCGAATACACAGAGGGCACAGCCACGCAACAAGCGCGTCTGGAGTATGCTGCCGAGCGTCTGCGCCTGCTGTATGTGGGCATCACACGCGCTCGCCGCGACCTCATCATCACCTGGAACATGGGCCGCTATTGGGATCAAGGGCGGCGCAACGGGCCGGCGGTTGCGCTGGTCGCGCTGACAGACTTCTGGAGGGAGGGACTGCGTTCATGAGCGGAGAAGGGCCTTTTTCCCATTGGCAGCGTGTGTTGTTGCAGCGTCGCATGTTGCCCGAAGCGTCCGAACCAACCGACCGCCTTCCTCCCGCTTTTCAGTTTAGCCAGAACAGCCTGCAAGACTATGCCGACTGTCCACGCCGCTTTCAGCTGCGCTACATACAAGGGGTGCGCTGGCCCGCCGCCGAGAGCGAGCCGCTAGAAGAACATGAGCGCTTCATGGAACAGGGAACGGCATTCCATCGGCTGGTACAACAGCACCTACTGGGCATCCCAGCAGAGCGGCTGACGCCAACAGAGCACCCGCTCGCCGAGTGGTGGGAAGCCTATCTACGCACGCCCCCGCCTAACTTACCTGCCACCCTGCGCCTGCCGGAAGCGCAGCTCTCCACACCTATCGGTGCGCACCGCCTGCTGGCTAAGTTCGACCTGCTGGCGATCGACCCCGGCCAGCGTGCGGTGATCGTGGACTGGAAGACCACGCGCACCCGTCCCCCACGTGAGGCACTAGCCCGCCGCTTGCAATCGCGGGTGTACCCTTTCATGCTGGTCGAGGCGGGCGCATACCTCTTTGGCGAGCCGATCCAGCCCCAGCAGGTCACTCTGATCTACTGGTTTGCGCACGATCCCACCGTGCCGGAGGTCTTCACCTATAGCCGCGATCAACATGAAGAGAACCGTGCTTACCTCACGACGCTGATAGACGACATACTGACCCGCTCCGATCCTGTCTGGACGCTCACCGAGGACGAGTTCCACTGCCGCTACTGTGTGTACCGTTCACTGTGCGATCGGGGTGTGCGTGCCGGCCGTCTGGATGAGGGCGGATTGGAAGCGCTGGATGTAGATTTCGACTTCGAGATCGATCTGGAAGCAGTAGAGGAGATTGCCTTCTAACGCTCTACCTGCTCAAGAATATCCCGCACCAGCCCTGTCATACGTTCAACGTGTGGCCCTTTCCAGTAAACGCGCCCACACGTGCGGCAGATGAAGAACTCATCGTAGTGCTGGCGGGTACGGGGCGGCAGCCGATCGGCGATCTCCTCCTTGGCGACTGCCTCCAGCAGGCCGTTGCAGCGCAAGCAGCGCCGAAACGGCTCCACCTGGCGCCACAGGTCAAAGTGCCGCACGACCTCTAACACCTGCCGACGGGGGTCTGTCTCGCGCACACAGTAGCCATGTGTGACCATGCTGCGTTTGAGCAGGCCGCGATCGCGGGTGAGCAAAATGCGCCGTTCCTCGCGTGAGGTGCGGGCCAGTTCCTCGTCACCGTAGTCATTGCGGTACAGCGTGTCGAATCCCAGCAGGCGTAAATAGGCCGCCAGCCGCCCCAGATGCGTATCCAGCACAAAGCGCACCACGCGCAACGGCTTGGGCCGCACACGCAGGATCGGGGTGATGTCGAAAGCCTCAAAGACCGGATAGACGCTGATGCGGTCACCATCCTGCACAATGTAGGAGAAATCCACCGATTCGCCGTTGGCCAGGATGAGGTCTACTTCGGTGTGGGGCACACCCAGCGCCTCGATGAGGTCTTTGACCGACGGACGGCCCTCAAAGGGGTGGGAAAAGGCCACCTGTCGTTTCTGCGGGGGCAGGAAGTCGTTGAGCTCAGCGTAGAAACGGAAGGTAGCCTGCTTCATGGCAGCAAGGACGGACGGCCTAGGCCTGTTGCTTTTCCAACAATGCTATCGCTGCTTGGATGCGCTGCAGGCTGGTATCCTTGCCGAGGATTTCCATCGTCTCAAACAGGGGCGGCGAGACAGGCTGGCCGGTCACGGCAATACGCACCGCGCCGAACAGCTGCCCAGCCTTGAGGCCCAGCCGCTGTGCCAGATCGCGCATGGCGGCCTCCTGCACCGGATGCGAGAAATCCTCCAGCGCTGCGAGCGTCTCATAGGCCGCTTGTAGCGCAGCAAGCGTGCTCTGTGCATCCATACCGCTCTGAATGAGGCGCGAAGGATCGCCCAGCGCAACCGAGTCACGGAAGACGAACCCGGCCATCTCAACCGCGTCGTTGAGCGTCTTGATGCGCTCACGCAGCAAGGGCACTAGCTTGCGCAGCCGCACTTCGTCTACCACAAGCCCAGCGCCCTCAAAGACGGGCTTTAGGTGGGTGGCAAGCTCCTCGTCGCTCAGCTTCTCACGGATATAGACGCCGTTCAGCCACTCTAACTTTTCGTAGGGCAGCTTGCCGGGCGCAGGATTGATGTCTTCCAAGCGGAAGCGCGCCATCGCCTCCTCAGGCGTGAAGACCTCTCGATCCTCGCCAAAAGCCCAGCCCACGTTGGTGAGAAAGTTGACCACTGCCTCAGGCAGATATCCCGCCGCTCGGAACTCGCGCACTTGTACCAGCACCTTAAGGCCGCCATCTTGAAAGGCTTGATCGCGCTTGCTGAGCTTACCCTTACCGCTGGGGCTGAGGATCACCGGCAGGTGGGCAATGATAGGCATCTCCCAACCGAAGGCCGCATAGAGCTGCTTGTGCAGCGGCGCAGTGGCGATCCACTCGTCGGCGCGTAAGATGTGGCTGATGGCCATAAAGTGGTCATCTACCACGTTCGCCAAATGATAGGTGGGCAGGCCATCCGACTTGAGCAGCACCAGGTCCTCTAGATCAGCGTTCTGGAAGACGATGTCGCCGCGAATGACATCGTGGACAACTGTCTCGCCTTCCAGCGGCATCTTAAAGCGAATGACATGAGGGCCGACCTGCGGCCCCAGGCCTAGATCGCGGCAATGACGGTCATAGCCCGGCTTCTGACCGGCAGCAGCCTGTCGCTGGCGCACCTCGGCCAGCCGCTCCGGTGAACAGTTGCAGCGGTAGGCATACCCGTGTTCAACCAGCCACTCGGCCCATTCACGATAGAGAGCGCTGCGCTCCGACTGACGGTAAGGGCCATAAGGGCCGCCGATGTCGGGGCCTTCATCCCAATGCAGACCTAACCAGCGCAGGCTCTCCATAATGTCCTGTTCGGACTCCGGCACGTAACGCTTCTGATCGGTGTCTTCGATACGTAGGATGAAGCTGCCGCCGTGCTTACGCGCAAACAGCCAGTTGAACAGCGCTGTGCGTGCTCCGCCGATGTGCAAATAACCGGTTGGGCTGGGCGCAAAGCGCACCCGCACCGGACGGCTGGGCGATTCGGACAAAGCGTTCTCTCCTCTTGTGGGATCGGAATCTGCGGGCGAGATTATACCATAGGCCAAAGGCTTCTTAAGCGGAGGGGGCTGTAGGGTCTGACACTCAACGAGGGCACAGGTTACGGTTCGTGCGGCCTGCGGTGAACCACCACGCTCTCCGCAAGGCCGATGCCCAACAGTAGCGTCACCAGCGAGCTGCCACCTGAACTGATAAACGGCAGGGTGAGGCCCGTGACAGGCATCAGGCGCATGTTCATCCCCACCGAGACCAGCGTTTGGAAAAAGATAACGGTCGCCACGCCAATACAAATGAGACTCCCCGCCATATCGGGGGCAAGGCGCGCCGCCCGCAGGAGGCGCAACACAACCAGCAGCATCAACCCCAACACCGCTATGGCTCCCACAAAACCCAGTTCCTCGGCGATGACAGCGAAGATGAAGTCCGTGTGCCGCACACGTAGGAAGCGGCGCTGGGTTTGCGATCCGTTCATGTAGCCCCGCCCTAAAAGCCCTCCATTGCCGATAGCCGTCAGTGCCTGATCAATGTTGTAGGATGCGGCGGGGTCTGCTTTGGGATTGATGAAGACCGCAATACGCGAGCGTTGGTAATCTTCCATCTGTGACCACAGAATGGGCAGGGCGATCAGCGCTGCTACAACGATCAGTAGGATGTGCTTCCAGTCCATTCCCGCTGCCCACACCATCACAAACCACACCACCAGCAGGAGGATGGAAATGCCCAGATCGGGCTGGATGAAGATGAAGAAGACGGGCACGGCCACAAAGCCTAACGATCGAAGCACCGTCGGCAAGCGGCCGATATGCTCGCGGTTGCGGGCGAGATGTTGCGCCAGCACCACAATCAGGAGGATTTTGGCCAGCTCCGAGGGCTGGAAACCGGCTATGCCAAGGTTGATCCAGCTTTGCGCCCC
>DAOTYL010000316.1:0-3743 GCA_034434955.1 Anaerolineae bacterium
GTCCGCGCTGAAAGCGGGCGCGGCGAGAGCCGCATCAGCACTTCCCAGCCACCCTGTGCAGAGGGGCGCACACGCAGAAGCAAGTCGCCGGCTTCAGGGTCATCTGCTAGGCCACTCTGTGTGCCGATCTCGGTGCGAAAACGACGGAAGACGGCAGAATCCGACCCTGCGGCGCTCACGCGGAATGTACGGAAGGCCCCTGGGGGGTGCAAACGGCGCACAGCATCTACATCGCGCATGAGACGCGTGAAATGAGCATGGCCGAGCAACGCACGCGGGCGAGGGATGGCAAAGCGTTCCACACGGTAGACAGCTACCACTGTGCGCAGGTCTAACAGAGAGCGTTCATTACCTCTATAGCGGAAGCGGATGCTATCCTCCTCGCCAAGAGGATCAATATGGATCGCCGCGCCGAACCGCCTGCGCAGTTCATCCAGCGCAAACGGCTTCAAGCCGGGCAGGACTTCTACCTCGTAATCCATCGGTCAAGCAAGGGTCAATCCAAAAGGGGTATTACGTAACGGTACAGCGCGTAGATCGCCAGCAGCGGTAGCCAGCCCAGCCCAACAAGCGGTAGCCAGCCCAGCAGACGCCCCCACCGCTCGCCGCGCATGGCACACCCGATGATCAATGCCCAGCCGTACAGCCCTGCGGCCACTGCCAGTGCCAGCAAAGGCAACGCCGGATACAGGTAGCGCCCCTGAAACTGCACAAACGTAAGGTTGTAGTAGGCATATTGCGCCAGTGTCGCCAATGCAGCAGCACCTAGTACCCCCAGACCATTCTGTTGCGGCGCTTCAAGCCTTTGCCGCCCGCGAAACGCGGCGAGCAAGACTGCCAGTCCGACGAGATCGCCCAAGAGGAACAAGCCAATGAACAGATAGACGCGAGGCGGCATCGGCACACCCATCCAGCCGAACTGCCCCCAGAAACTATGGTAGGTCGTGGTGAGCAGCTGGCCGAGGTAGGGACCGAATCCTACCTCCGCAATGAGGTCGGCAGTGCGCGGTTGGCCGACTACCACCGCTGCATGTGCGGACTGGGCAAGGATATCCGGCCAGCCATAGATAGCGACATTGCGCCCCCACCACAATGCACCGAGCAGTAGCGCGGGCGCGGCAGCTTGCGCTGCCTGCCCTATTAGCCAGCGCAGGGAACAGCGCTCGGTGCGCCAGCGCAGCAGGATGGCCACTGCCACCGCCAGCAGCGCCGGCCCATAAATGGTCAGCTTGGTCAGGAAAGCCACACCGAGCAGCCCGCCCAGTAAGGCGGCAGGCGGCTTGGCGGCCCGCATCGGTGGGGGATTGCCAAGATAAGCGACCGCTGCTACCAGCAGGAGGCTCAACACTAGCTCGGCGAGGCTATCGTTGTTGACGCTGGCGAGGATCGCCACGTGCTGCGGCAGGAAAGCAACAAAAGCCGCTGCTGCCAAGGCAATCGGCTGCTGGCGTGGGAATAGCCGCGCCACGATCCAGTACACCGCTGCCACCACTCCGGCGCCAAAGGCCAGCGAGAGCCACCGCAAGCCGAGGAGTGCCCCGCCGCTCAGGCGGTAGATAAGCGCTCCCACAAGGTAATACAGCGGCGGCTGGTGATCCTCGTATTCGATGGCAGAGAGGTCGGCATCATCGGGGAACTGATTGGCCTTTAGCGTCTCAAGGTACGCCGCATCCCAATCGCCGGGGGCAATGACAGGGCAACAGCCCGCCGTCGCTACCTGTGCGATGTAATTGTAGTGTGCAGGCTCATCAGGGGCCTGCCAAGGAGGCGTGTGGACGGCATACAACCCACCGACGACGAGAAAGGCAGCGATGATCAGCGCCAGCAACAGGAAGACAATCTTATTGTTGGGCATCTTTTACAGCGGGAGTTGCTCCGCCAACTTTACCTTGACGAACACCCAAGGCGCCCCAAATCCCGCCCACAGGCCGATCAGCGTATAGCGGACAAGGCGGAAGACGAGGACGGGTTCCAAGCCCTCAAAGAGGGCACCCAGCCCAAAGCGCAATGCCAGCACGACGATAAGCCCAAGCGCGAAGCGCAACAAACGTTTCCACCACACCCCACGTGCGCTGAAGCGGGTATAGCGCACTTCTAGCGCGAAGCCGATGCCCATCCCCAAGAAGGCAGCGGCAGGCGTCACAGGGCCGGATAGCAGTTCGTCAAGCGGCACCGGTTCGGCCAACCAGCGTGGGGAAGTAGGCGGGATGAAGCCCGGATGGATGGCCAACATCAGCGCAACGACGGCTGCCACTACACCAATCTGCGCCCACAGGGTCTGCGCTTTTAGCCATGTGCCGATCCGTGCCTCTAGCAGGGCATATAGCCCCACAGCCAGCAGGCCGATCAGCACGCCACCCAGCACATCCTGTGGATAATGCACACCTAGCACCATGCGTGAGAGGGCCATCAGCACGACATAAAGGGTGACGAGGATCGTCACCCAGCTGCGGCGAACCTCCCAAGCAATGGTACCCCACAGCGTTGTTGTCCCCTGTGCGTGCCCGCTGGGAATGCCGTAGCTGCTCTCCGTGACGACATTCCTTACCTCTGGAGAGACAAAATAAGGGCGTGGGCGCTGCCACCACGCCTTGAGCCAGGCATTGGCCCAGAAAGAGATCAGCGTCAACGCTGCTAGCCGTCGCCCCAGCGAAGCATCAAAGCACCAGTAGATGAGGGGCAGCAGCGCGAGATAGAACTCTTCCGATCCGGCAAAAGCAAAGATAAGGCCCAGGGTTTCCACAAACGGCGTGCGCCATGACTGGAACCACAGGATCACGTCCAGCCCCCAGCCTACCTCGATGGGTGTCATAGCGGCCACCTCCTTCTAAAGGTCAATCCGCCGAGGTTACCACAGGTGTAGCATCAAGCGGCCCGCGTGCGGGCACGAGCCACGAGCGCACAACGAACCACAATGCAATCATCGGCAGGAGAGCGATGAGGCTCGCGGCAAAAGGCAGATCGCGGGCGGGCGTCAGACCATAGAGATGCCCGGCCAGCCACGAGGCCAGCGCTGTCGCAAGCGAGAATAGCGTCTCAACAACGCCAAAGGCCAGTGCCTGATGAGAGCCGTCTGCCACATGCGACACCCCTGCTGCCGCCAGCGCACGCACCGTGTAGATCGCTCCCAGGGCGAAGAACATGCCGCACAGCACTCTGAGATCGGTCAGATGCCAGACTCCCAGCAACGCCAGCCAGCAGACAGCCAGCGTTGCAGCGAAACTCCAGCGGGGGTTCAGTCGCCCGGCGATCAGGCTGATCAACGCCGAGCCAGCGGAAAGAAACGAGAACAACAGCCCAATGCTGGCAAAGGAGAAGAGCCGCACGTCCTGCAAGAAATTGGGGATCAGTTGGACACCCACCAGCAATGCCATATAGACCAGCGGATAGTAGATGCATAGCGCAATAAAGCGCCGATTGTGCAACAGGTCAAGCGGGCGGTAGGCGTGTTCCGTGTGGGGTGCGCGGGCAGGCCCTGTCAGCAACACAACCGCCGTTGAGAGGGCAAAAATGCCCACCGAGAGCCACAAGCAGGTGCGGATGCCGAACCGGTTGGCAATCGCGCCGCCTATGGCGGGAGAGAGGACCAGCCCGGCAGAGTAGCCAGCAAAGATGGTGGTCAGCACGCGCTCGGCTGCGCCAGGGGCTTTGCGATCGACCATGCTGTGGATCGAGTAGGCGTTCAGCGAGGGCACGGCAAAAGCAGACATGGCGTAGATCACCAAGCCGGGCACAAACATCTG
>DAOTYL010000317.1:0-6931 GCA_034434955.1 Anaerolineae bacterium
GGTGAGATGAGAAAGGTGGCAACAGAGCAGATTGCTTCGTTAACATAGGATCGAGCGCGCATGCTTCCAACGCTCAAGCAGGGTGCAGGATGACTCGCTATATTGTCCGGCGGCTGTTGCAGGCCATCCCGCTGCTGTTCATCATTAGCATGGTGGTCTTCGCCCTGATGATGACCGCCAGCGACCCGCTGGCCACGATGGGGGGCCGCCGCGCCACCCGTGCCTCCGACCGCGAGCGCCTCATCCGCCAGCTGGGCCTTGACAGGCCGATCTACTTCCAGTACCTCTACTGGCTGGTGGGGGACGACTGGGATCGCTTTGACTTGGACGGCGACGGCGTGCGCGAAAGCGCGGGCACGCGCCGCGGCGTGCTGCGCGGCGACTTTGGCATGTCGCTCGTCAACCGCGGCAAGCCTGCCCTGCAGGTGATCGGTGAGCGTATCCCCAACACCCTGCTGTTGATGATCCCCGCCGAGATCGTGATCCTGCTGGGGGGCCTCGCCATCGGCATCTATTCCGCCCTGCACCAGTATTCCCTCGTCGATCACACCATCACCGCCATCACCTTTGTGGGCTATTCCATGCCCATCTTTTTCATTGCCTTGCTCTCCATGTACATCTTTGCCGTGCTGTTCCGACGCTGGGGGCTGCCTTACCTGCCCACCGTCGGCATGTTCGATCCGCAAGCAGGGAAGACGCCCCTGCAGATCGTGTGGCACATGGCGCTGCCGGTGTTCAGTCTGGCTGCCATCAGCCTCGCCGGATACAGTCGTTACATCCGCAGCGCCATGTTGGAGGTGCTCAGCCAAGACTACATCCGCACGGCCAAGGCCAAAGGTCTGCCACGCCGCGAAGTGGTCTATGTGCACGCCCTCAAAAATGCGGCGCTGCCCATTGTAACGCTCGTCGGGCTGGACCTGCCCTTTCTGCTGGCCGGGGCGCTGGTGACGGAGAGCATCTTCGCTTGGCCGGGCATGGGCCGCCTCTTTCTAGATCATCTGGAGCGTGCCGATGTGACGGTGGTGATGGGCATCCTGATGATCAGTGCGGTGGCGGTGATCGTCTTCCAGATTCTCACCGATATCACCTATGCGTGGCTGGACCCGCGCATCCGCTACGAGTGAGGGTTTTCGCATGAGCGAGCGCACGCTTGAGACTGCCCTCCCTCTGCCCGGCGCCGAGGCGCTGGAAGCGCCTCCGCTCACCTTGCGTCAACTTTTCTGGCGGCGCTTCCGGCGGCATCACCTGGCGTTAGTGGGGTTGGCCGTCCTGCTTCTGCTCGTGATCTACTCCTTCGGCGGCAGCTTCTTCTACAGCGAGGCCTACGCCAACTTTACCAACACCGCTGCCCGCTTACAGCCGCCCTCTGCTGTTCATCCCTTCGGCACGGATACCATTGGGCGCGACATCCTCGCCCGTACCATCTACGGCGGGCAGATTTCGCTCATCATCGGCTTGTTTGCCATGCTAGTGGAGTTGGTGGTGGGCGTCACGGTGGGGGCACTGGCGGGCTACTACGGCGGCCTGCTGGACAGCATCCTCATGCGCTTTACCGAGGCTGCGCTGACCATCCCCTCGCTGTTCCTGCTGCTGGTGATGGCCAAGTTCTTCGCTGGGCGCTTGCCCGACCTGACGATATTAGGCCGCACTTTCAGCGGCAGCGTGATCGTCATCATCCTCATTATCGGCCTCACCAGCTGGATGTATCTGGCGCGTATTGTGCGTGCCGAATTTCTCTCCCTGAAAGAGGAGGAGTTCATCCTTGCGGCGCGAGCGACGGGCACCTCCAACTTCCAGATCATCACACGCCACATCCTGCCCAACACGGTAGCGCCCATCATCGTGGCGGCCACGCTGGCCGTCGCCAACGCCATTCTGGCCGAGTCGTACATTAGCTTTCTGGGGCTGGGTGTACGCCCTCCGACAGCCACCTGGGGCAACATGTTGGAGAACGCCCATCGCTATATTGACAGCGCTCCCTGGCTGTGGATTTTCCCCGGTTCGTTCATCGTGCTCACTGTGCTGAGCATTAACTTTATCGGCGATGGCCTGCGCGACGCACTGGACCCGCGCAGTCGAGCAGTTTAGGGATTGGCCATTGGCCGTTGGCGGTTAGCAGTTAGCCATTATTTTGCCTAATCGCCAATTGCCAATGGCCAGAGGAGACATGATGCCCGTTCTGCTTCAGGTTGAGGACCTTGCGGTGCGCTTCCATACACCGGAGGGCGTGGTACATGCCGTCAATGGCATCTCCTACACGCTTGACGAGGGTGAGACGCTGGCCGTAGTGGGCGAGAGCGGCTGCGGCAAGTCGGTGAGCGTGCTGGCGCTGTTGGGCCTGATCCCCACCCCGCCCGGCGAGATCGTGAGCGGGCGGGCGCTCTACCGCAACGCGGACCTGCTGCGCATGTCCGAGGCTGAACTGGAGCGCATACGGGGCAAAGATATCGCCATGATCTTTCAGGACCCCATGACTTCGCTCAACCCGGTACTGACCATTGGGCGGCAGATCACCGAGGCGCTGCGCGTGCATATGGCGATGGACGCCGCACAGGCCGAGGCGCGGGCGGTGCGCCTGTTGGAGATGGTGGGCATCCCCGATGCCCAACACCGTCTGGGCGATTACCCTCACCAATTTTCCGGTGGGATGCGCCAGCGTGTCATGATCGCCATGGCGCTGGCCTGCAATCCCAGCCTGCTCATCGCCGATGAGCCGACCACCGCGCTGGATGTGACCATTCAGGCCCAGATCGTGGAGCTGGCCATCCGTATGCGTGAGCAGATGGGCATGGCCATGATCTGGATCACCCACGATCTGGGTGTGGTGGCAGGCATCGCCGAGCGCGTGATGGTGATGTATGCCGGCTATATTGTGGAGGAGGCAGCGGTGGATGATCTCTACGCTGACCCGCGCCACCCCTACACCCTCTCGCTGCTTGCTGCCCTGCCCCGCGCCGATCTGCGCCGCGATCGCCGCCTGAAGCCCATCCCGGGTGCGCCGCCCTCTATGCTGGTCAAGCCGCCAGGTTGCCCCTTTGCCCCGCGCTGCGAATTCGCGACCGAACACTGCTGGGCGCAGAATCCGGCGCTGGAGTCCGTCGGGCCGGGGCATCGCATCGCCTGCTGGGTGGATGTGCGCACAGGAGCGTTGCGATGAGCACCGAGGTGCCGCTGGTGCGTGTGGAGAACCTTAAAAAGTACTTCCCGATCACACGGGGGATCGTCATCCAGCGCACAGTGGGTTACGTGCGGGCGGTGGACGGCATCTCGTTTGACATCGCACGCGGTGAGACGTTGGGGCTGGTAGGCGAATCGGGGTGTGGCAAGACCACTGCCGGACGCACCTTGCTGGGGCTGTATCCGGCCAGTGGGGGGCGCGTGCTGATTGATGGGCAGGATGTCCATGCCGCCAAGGGCGCCGACCTGCTGGCCATCCGCCGTAAGGCGCAGATCATCTTTCAAGACCCCTTCGCTTCACTCAACCCCCGCTGGACGGTGAGCGCCATCGTCGGCGAACCGTTGCGCGTGCATCGCCTGCTGGAGAGCGAGAAGGCGCGCACGGAGCGCGTCAAGGAATTGCTGGAACTGGTGGGCTTGAGCGCCCGTTACATCAACCGCTTCCCACACGAGTTTTCGGGCGGTCAGCGCCAGCGCATTGGGGTAGCGCGGGCGCTGGCCTCCGAGCCGGCCTTCATTGTCTGCGATGAGCCGATCTCGGCGCTGGATGTCTCCATTCAGGCTCAGATCGTCAACTTGCTCGAGGATTTGCAGGATCAGTTCAGGCTGACCTACCTCTTCATCGCCCACGATCTGGCTATGGTGCGCCACATCTGCGACCGCGTGGCGGTGATGTACCTCGGTGTGATTGTGGAGCTGGCCGCCCGCGACGAACTCTACGATAATCCCTTGCATCCCTATACGGTGGCGCTGCTCTCTGCGGTGCCCATCCCCGACCCGGCCCGCGAGCGCCAGCGACGGCGCATCATCCTCAGCGGCGATGTGCCCAGCCCCATCAACCCGCCCTCCGGATGCCGCTTCCATCCGCGCTGCCCCATCGCCAAGGAGCATTGCAAGCACGTTGTGCCGCAGTGGCGTGAGGTGAGGCCAGGCCACTGGGTGGCCTGTCATGAAGTATGAAGGGGTGAAGAGGGGCTGCGCCCCATCTATTTTAGTACAACAGTCCTGTAACACGCACTCTGCCTACTCGTTGTATATTGCGTAGAGACAGGGTAAGAATCGGGAAAGGATGGGATCGTGCACCGACTGTTGCGCTATCTACTGCCAGTGTTGGCGATCCTCCTGCTGGTTGCCTGCCAGCAGCAAGCCCCGGGCACAGTACTGGGTACCGTCTCGGACGGGGAGCGCCCCAACGGCCTACACATGACCGCCGCTCCAAGCGATGAACTCGGCGAGGGTGGTGAGGGTGACGAGGACCTCCCCAGCGATGACCTTGGCGAGAGCGACGAGGGCCTCCCCGCTGATAACGCTGCCGGCGAGGACGGCGGTGAGAGCGACGAGGACCTCCCCGGCGGCGACGACGCCAGCGAGAGCGATCAGGATGACGATACGGACGACGATCAGAACGCGTGGCGCTGTGAAGGAGAGGGCACGCCCAATCCTGCTGCGGAGAGGTTGGCCGCCAGTCTGGACGTAGACGTAGCCGAGATTTGGGGGTGGTTCTGCCAGGGGTATGGGCTGGGCGAAATCCGCATTGCCTACACCCTGAGCGCCGAGAGCGGCACGCCCGTCGCCGACCTCTTCGCCCTCTACGACTCCGGCTTGGGTTGGGGCGAGATCGCCCAGCAGCTGGGCCTGAAGCCGCTCGGTGAAGACGACGATCAGGATGCGTGGCGCTGTGAGGGGGACGGCACGCCCAATCCTGCTGCGGAGAGGTTGGCCGCCAGTCTGGACGTAGACGTGGCCGATATTTGGGGCTGGTTCTGCCAGGGGTATGGGCTGGGCGAAATCCGCATCGCCTACACCTTGAGCGCCGAGAGCGGCACGCCCGTCGCCGACCTCTTCGCCCTCTACGACTCTGGTATGGGTTGGGGCGAGATCGCCCAGCAACTGGGCCTGAAGCCCGGCGGCGGTTGGGGTAACCCGCACGGTAAAGATCGTCCTACCGGCAACCCGCACGACGAAGACAATCCCACAGGCAATCCGCACAAGGACAATGACAAGCCCAGGGGCAACCCCCACGGCCCATAAACGGCAACGTCAACCCTCGTAGCGGACAGACAGGGCGCCATTCCCTACTCCACGGATGGCGCCCTGTTATGTTTACTGCCTACGATGTCCCTCGGGGTTCATCGGGGCAAATTCCCTTGCGCCATCCGTGGAGGGGGAAAGGCGGGGGATGCGGGTAAGGTCCCCGGCCCCAAAAAGGAAGGGAGCGCCGTCACAGGTGACGGCGCTCCCGCAGGGTGCTTACCTGGGAGCCGGGCAAGGGGCGTTACGGCGCTATCAGCTGCAGCAGGCTGATGTCATCCACGTAGAGGCTGCCGCTGCTCAGCTTGACCTTCACCACCACTTTGATGCTGGTGTAGGGTTTATCGGTGACGAAGGTGCCGCTGGAGTAGCCGCTCCACGCACCGTTAGGCCCCATCAGGTCAAGCGAGACTTTCTCCTTGGTGCCGTCCACGTAGGTAACGACGGCCTTCACCGAAGCAGTGCCGACCGCCCCATCGGGGTAGCTGGCGGCGCTCAGGATAAACTGATCGCCTGCTGGCCCGCCGCTGCTGACCACCTGCTTGAGCTTACGGGCATCAACGGAGCCGCCGCTAAACAGCATGGAGTAGGTGCCCGTGTTGGCGTTGGCATTCGTCACCCCATCGCTGCCCTTGAGGTTCTTGGGCGTCCAAGCCGTGAGGTCGCCGCTCTCAAAGCCGCCGTTGACGACCAGCTCGTTGAGGATCGGCACGGTGGAGAGGGTCACGAACTCGGCGCGCTTGTCGGGCGGGTTGTAGTGGTGCAGCAGCAATGCGTCAACGGTGCCAGTGGTGTACACCTCCGCCGTGATGGCGCCGCCATCCTGATCCGGCCACATGGGCAGATAGCCGTCATACCCCACGAGGTCGTAGTTGAGGAAGAGCGCCTTGGGATCAAAGTGGTTGTAGGTGTAGACGTCTGAGCCGCCGCAGAACGGGTTGTGAAGTGGCGCGCAGTCCACCGGGTTTTCGGAGTCGCGGCTCCAGCTCACTACCCAGAAGTCAAACGTGGTATCGGCGTCACCGTAGACGTAGAAGGAGATCAGGTCAAAGTAGTAGAACCAGGAGCCGATCATCATCACGTTCTGGTTGAAGAGGTGCGTGTCCACGTCCGCTTCCAGCTCGTTGAGCGGCGTGCCGAAGCTCAACAGCGCACCGGGGCCGTAGCCGAAGAAGTTCCATAGGTCCACGAAGCAGACCCGGAACAGCGTGCCTCCGCTCGCGGTGCAGTTGAGCAGGACCCAGTCCTCGGTGCCGTCTTGGTTGGTGTCCACGTAGATATCAAACTCCACCTCACCGGGTGTGTTCCACTCCCCGTAGGTAGCGATGGCGAAGTAGTTGTTCTGGTTGTAGGGGTCAGCGGCGACACCAACGGCCTTGATGTCGGCGTTCTCCGCCATGCCGACGCTCCAGGCGTCGTTCATGCTGCGGCCCATTAGCTCATAGGCGCTCACCCACGAGTACTGATTCTGGTACGCCAGTCCACCGCTCACGTCCACGCCGGTACCGCGGAGCGGGATGTCCACCGTAGTGGAAGGCAGCGTGAACAGCGTCCCGACCTGCGCGTTCATGTTGGAGGCCGGTTCCGCCGTCACAAAGTACGGCACGCGCAGCATCTGGCCGCCTTCGGTGTGCGTCAACACGATGTAGCCGGAGTCCTCATTCAGGCAGTGGCGCACGCCTGCGGGTGGGTCTATGCTGGCGTCGCACGTCTTCAGCATCGC
>DAOTYL010000318.1:0-5593 GCA_034434955.1 Anaerolineae bacterium
GTCTCACTCCCTATCCTCTCTGTGTAGGATTAGCTGCCTTACGTGCAACAATCTATACGCAGCGGGGGCAGCAAAGTTCCAACGGACTATCCGCCCCCGCGTAGTCGCTCCTCCACAGCGCGACGGATGGCACCGTTCTGCACGTAGTCAAAATAGAAGTACTCGCCCGGGCAGGTGGTGTAAGCGTAATCGCGGTGTCCTTGGATCAGCGCGGGTGGGACACCATAGGTGGCGCTCAGCCAAGCCGCCAGCGCAATGATGGCCTCGATCTGCGCCCGGCTGGGGGCTTGAATGTCAAAATCGCCCATTGCAGCGATGCTGATGTGCCCGCTCGGATCGTAGTTGGTGCCTGTATCCCCCACAAACTGCACCGGCCTGCCCTCGTAGATCACGCCGTCGCGGTCTACCACATAGTGGTAGGGAATGTCCACCCAGCCGCGTACATCTATAGACCACGCCTGCAACGTCTGCATACGTTGGATCGGGTCGCGCTCAAAGTATGCGCCGTCCATGTGGATGGTGATGCGCTGCGGTGTGTGCGGGATATATCCCGCGCTCACCGCACGGGCGCCCCACTCCGCACGCGACACGATGGGCGGCGCGGCCACAGAGGCCACCACCATCGGCGCATCCAGCGGCAGACCCTCAGCCGTCAGCAAGGGCACGCCGGCGAGGTCACCGCTCAGGGTGCACAGCCATGCGGCGATCCATCCGCGCCGCCCCGTGTGCTCCACGTACAGCCATGCGCCATCGGTGCTGCGGCCCTGTACGGGCAGCGCCGCACCCGCCGGAACGCGCCCCAGCACTGCATAGCCCGTCCCAGGCCCAGCACGCAAGATGAGCACATCGCTGGGGATGGCGACCGGCCCTGTAAGCGCCGCAGGGGCGACGCTCTCCACCACCGGCGCGCTGAACAGGTCACCTGCGATCGTGGTGAACCACGCTGCCACCCAGCCTACCCGATCGCCATAACGCACTTCGATCCAGTTGCCCGCCCCATTGCGGGCCAGCACGGGCAGCGGCTCACCGCGCGGCACGATAGCCAACGTGGCGTATTCGGTGCCCGGTCCGGCTCGCAGGCGCAGCGCATCGGTCGGCGTAGCGACGATCCCCGTCTGTTGCGGCGCACCCGCCAGCACCGTCGCCAGTGGAGACGGGTGCAGGAGGTCCTTCAGCGCAGCCCCGAGGCCGGCCAGCGCAACCGAGCGGAGAAATGTGCGGCGCGATGTCCCCGTGCGACCCATTACCACCCCTTTCGCTCTCAGATCGGCACATCTATTGTAGCCTCCCTTGCCGTGCCGATCCAGTTGACGGAAAGGGGCCTCTTCCCCTCCCACCTCGCGCTCGGCGAGGAAGGGATCAGGGGGCGGGGTGATCTTCTTCCCTTTCCCAAGAGGAAGAAAGGTGAGGGGTCCCCCTCCCCACAGATGGGGAGGGGGACAGAGGGCGAGGTTTGGGGATCACTGCTGACCTGTCAGCGCGGCCAGCTCCTCACGTACAAGCTTCACCACCAGCGCATCAAGGTCTTCCACCGTGTAGCGCCCTTCCGGCACGCTGTACTCGGTGCCCGGCTCGCCGGAACTCTGCGGCGTGTCCGCATAGGTGAGGAAAATGAAGTGCCCACCGGTAAACTGCGCCATCTGGCGGAAAATGTACTCGGCCTGATCTTGATAGAAATCCTCGCCATCCAGCCGTGACCCGATGGGGAAGATTTTGATGCCCATCTGCACAGCACGCAGCAGCTCCTCGGCGTAGCTATAATCCTGCGCATAGTCCAGATGAGGCGGTGCATCGGCCACAAGGAAGATGAGGCTCACGGTGTCATCCACGCGCCAGTGTGTGCCCGAAACAGCGTAGTGCAGCGCCTCGTTGAGCGATTCGGGGGTGTCGTCCCCGCCGCCGGCGCTGACGGCCATCAGCTCGCGCTGGAACTGCTGCACATTGTCGGTAAAGTCCACTGTGCGCACCACGTACACGTCACCCCGATCGCGGTAGTAAACCAGCCCAAAGCGCACATCCGGGTTCTCCGGCAGCGCCTCAATCTGCGCGGAGATGCTCAACATGTTGTCTTTCAACTGCTCGATCTCGTCGCTCATGCTGCCGGTGGAGTCCACGAGGAACAGCACATCCAGCTTAACGGGGGGGCGTGTGCGCGGCACGTCCAGCGTCACTTCCCAAGAAGCGTCCCGCTGCTCACGGGTGAGGGTGAAGGATTGGCTGGCCTGACCTTTGCGTACCGTGACGTTGTACGAGGGCGCATCAGCATAGGGATAGGCGCGGGGGAAGAAATAAACCTTGCCGGTAGCCGTTGTGAGCAGCGTGGTGACCGTGCGCTGCCCATCGGCGATCGTCACCTGTGCGCCCAGCACCGGCAGGCCGTCGCGGTTGGTCACGCGGATAACATGCCGCTCGGTAACATCCAACTCCTCAACGGGGTAATTCAGGTACTGGTGGTAGTCAAAGCGATACTGGAGGTACGCCGCAAACTCCGCATTATCGTCGATCTCGCCAGCCTGAAGTGGCCCAAAGAACTGCTGATCGGGGGGCACGATAGGGTTGCCGTCTCCGGCAGGCGCGGGGGGATAGACGACAGCCGGGCCGCCCTCCGCCACTGCACCGGTGGCGGGCGCTTCCTTCACATAGTCAGCCTCGGCGGGGGGCGCCGCGCTCCTTGACTCCATCGTCATCGCTGCCGGCCCGACGGGCGCATCGGGAAGACGGTCACCCACCTCCCCGCCCTCGCGGACGCCGCCCTCTACCGTGACAACCGCCTCCGGCGAAGGGGTGGCAGCTTTGAAGGCAGCACATGCGGAGACCCCCAACGCCAACGCTCCGATTGCAAGAAAAGATACCCATTTAGACTGTCTGCTGTTCATGGCCTTCACCTCTCCTGGCTGAACCTTCTTCTCCGTCCTGTCAGGCGTTCCCTGCGGCTTCTACCAAACAAACGCTTCTCGCCGCCCAGAAGTTCCCTGCGCCGGATGTGCAGCGGTACACGAAGCGCCCTTCTCTGCGTCCGGCCGTTGACGCAGCAGGACGGCCCAAGTACAATGGAGTTGATCAGATAATCTGATCAATTGATCGGATTCCCTTCGGGCTGCCTGCAAAGGGGGATACGGTGCGGTTATCGGCGCTCCAGAACGCTGTGCTGCGCTACATCGTAGAGAACGGCTACCGCCCTGGCGATCCGATGCCCACCATTCAGGAGGTCGCACGGGCGTTGGGCGTGAGCGTGGCCAAGGCCCGCGAGTCGCTCGAGATCGCGCGGGCGCTGGGCATTGTGGAGATCAAGCCGGGGCGCGGGACGCGCGTGGCGGAGTACCGCTTTGGGCCAACTGCCACCATCAGTGTGCTATACGCCATCGGGCAGAACGGCCAGCACTTCGCCCACCTGCGCGAGGTACGCAATGCTTTAGAGATTCACTTCTGGGAGGAGGCAGTTCGCTCGCTTGAGCCGGAGGACTTGATCCGCTTGCGCTCCCTTATCGCTACCGCCTCGCGCCTGCTGCAGCGACAGCCCATTCAGGTCCCCGCCGCCGAGCACCGCCAGTTTCACATGACGATCTTTGCCCGTCTTGAGAACCCCTTTGTCTCCGGCATTCTGGAAGCTTTCTGGGAAGCTTACGAGGCCTTTGGGTTGAACCTGTATCAGGACCTCTCCTATCACCGCACGGTGTGGAACTACCACGAACGCATTGTAGATGCCATAGAAGCCGGAGAGGTCGAAGCCAGCCGCCGCCTGCTGATCGAGCATATGAACCTGCTCAGCAGCCGCCCTCTCCCCCAGATGGCGTCCCCACCTGCGGCAGATCAACGCTCGGCGTCGTTTGAGTGAGGGACAAAGGAGGGAGAGGAGTAGAGCGTGACCGAGGAGCCGAAATACTACACCACCGAGGGCGATGACGGCACGACAGGGCTGCTGGGACGCGGGCGCGTTAAGAAATATCACCCCCGCCCTATGGCCTTTGGCGAAGTAGACGAGGCGCAGGCCGCGCTGGGGATGGCCCGCGCCGTGATGCAGGATCGCCATGCTGCGCAGGTCATCTTGCAGGTGCAGCGTGACCTCTATTACCTCATGGCGGAACTGGCCGCCACCGAAGAGGTCGCCGCGCAATTCCGCCGCATTGACGCCACACGGGTGACGTGGCTGGAGGAGCAAACCGATGCCTACGGCGCACGCATCCGCCTGCCCGCTGAATTCACCATCAGCGGTGACAGCATCCCTGGGGCGGCGCTGGATTTCGCCCGCACGGTGGTACGCCGCGCGGAGCGGCAGGTGGTGCGCCTTTACGATGAGGGGCTGATCCAGAACGGCGAGCTGATCCGCTACCTCAATCGGCTCTCCTCGCTGCTGTACGTCCTCTCGCGCTACGAGGATGCGCTGAGCGGGCAGAGCGGCGTCACGCTGGCCAAAGAGGTGTAGCCTCTCCCCTTCTTGGCGCATCTTGATAGCTTCTGAGAGTTTCGCCCGTAGATTCCTGCTAAACTCTGGGCGATAAAATCAACATCCCGCTTGAAGGCTGCAGTGAGCCTGCTGAGGCAGAGGTCTAGGCGTGCCAATGCCGAACGCGGGCCAGAGCGATCATCACCAACGCGGGGAAAAAGGACTCCTTATGATGCGCGAGGTATGCATTATCGGGATCGGGCAAACACCCATCGACGAACATTGGGACATCAGCCTGCGCCATATGGCTTTTCAGGCGCTGCAGGCGGCGGTCGCCGATGCCGGTATCGAGCGGCCCGATGCACTGTTTGTGGGCAACATGCTGGCCCCTCGCCTCAACGATCAGGCGCAGCTCGGGGCATTGATCGCCGACTTCTGCGGTTGGCGCGGCATTGAGGCCGTCACCGTGGAGGCAGCCTGCGCTTCCGGCGGGGCGGCCTTTCAGGCGGCGGTGCGGGCCATCGCCAGCGGCGCGGTGGATGTAGCCGCCGTGTGTGGCGTGGAAAAGATGACCGACGCCGGCAAGAGCGAGGTGACGGCGGCACTGGCCACCGCCGCCGACGCCGACTACGAGGGCGTGCACGGTGTGACGTTTGTGGCGCTCAACGCTCTGCTGATGCAGCGCTACATGTACGAATACAAAGTGCCCCATGCGGCCTTTGCGCCGTTCAGCATCAACGCACACCGCAACGCGCTGAACAACCCCAATGCCATGTTCCGCGAGTCGATCACGCTGGAGATGTACGAGCAAGCCCCGCCTATCGCCCCGCCCATCAACCTCTACGATAGCTCACCGGTGTGCGATGGCGCAGCAGCGGTCATCCTCGCCCCGCTGGAGATGGCCCACGACCTGAGCAAGAATATCCCTGTACGCGTGCTGGCCAGCGTCACCGCCACCGACTGCCTGAATCTGGACGATCGGCGCGACCTGCTGGCGCTGGAAGCGGCACGCATCAGCGCTCAGAAAGCCTATGCGCAGGCGGGTCTCTCTCCGGCGGACATCGACCTTTTCGAGGTGCACGATGCCTTCACCATCATGGCTGCCCTGAGCCTGGAAGCGGCGGGCTTCGCCGAGCGCGGCTGCGCAACGTTCCTCGCCGCCGATGGCGAGATCGCACTGGACGGGCGCATTCCCATCAGCACGATGGG
>DAOTYL010000319.1:0-4409 GCA_034434955.1 Anaerolineae bacterium
TGGCAACCGGGCGCCCCTTTTTCTTCACTGTGGCTTACACCTTCATCGGATTGCTGGCCTTTGCCTTCCTATGGGCGCGGGGTGGGGTAAGCGGCCTGCATGCTTCCCGCCGCACACAGAGCCGACATGCACAGGTCGGCGGCCACGTAGAGGAAGTCTTAACCCTGCGCAACGTCAGCCTGCTTCCCAAGTTATGGGTTGAGGTCCATGATCGATCTGACCTCATCGGCCATCGGGCCAGCCATGTAATCGGCAGCTTGAGGCCACATGCTCAAGTGTCCTGGCGCGTCCGCACGTTCTGTGTGCAGCGTGGAGTCTACCGCTTAGGGCCGTTGCGCGTGGTAGCAGGCGATCCTTTCGGCCTGTTCCAGGTTGAGCGGCAAATGAATGTCACCTTGCCGCTGATCGTGTACCCGCCGACCGTCAAACTGGCTGACTTCACGCTACTGCCCGGTCCCTTGCCCGGTGGGGAGACGTTACGCCGCCGTGCTCACTATATCACTCCGAACGCGGCCAGTGTGCGTGATTATGCCCCGGGTGACAGCCTCAACCGCATCCATTGGCTCAGCACTGCCCGCAAAGGCCGCCTGATGGTCAAGGAGTTTGAGCTAGACCCTCTGGGAGACATCTGGGTCTTCCTCGATGTTGAGCGTGCTGTTCATGTCGGTGAATATGCTCCCACCGAAGCCGAGGTAGAGCCGACAGAGGGGCGCAACAGGGATCGCTTTGCCATCCCCCCCACTACCGAGGAATATGCAGTGGCTGCTGCTGCTTCTCTGGTGAGCCATTTCCTTCAGCGGGGCCGCACAGTGGGGTTGGTTGCGCACGGACAGCGCCTCGACATCGTGCCCGCCGATCGGGGGGCGCATCAACTGGCACGCATCCTAGAAGTGCTGGCTGCAGTCGAGGCACGTGGCACGCGGACGTTCGACCAGCTTCTTATGCTGCACACAAGCCACCTTGCACGCGGCACGGCGGTCATTTTGATTACCCCTTCCATGCGTGAGAGTTGGGTCCGGGCGGCACACGTGCTGGCTCGGCGCGGCCTGCGACCTACGGCTGTGCTGATCGATCCAGCCAGCTTCGGCGGGCGGCCCGGCGCAGAGACCCTAGTTACGCAGTTGGCAGCAGCGGATATTCCGGTCTATCGGCTCAAGTTAGGCGATGACCTACGCCGCTCGTTAAGCCAACGCTATGGCTGAGGGGACGCAGGAGCATCGTTTGGGGGATGTGCGTGCACGCGGACAGCGGGTAGATGAAAGGCTAGCGCTAGTGCGCCGATCCCGCAGGCCAGCGCAACGGCAAATAGCACCGCATAGGATGTGCGGCTAAGCAGCCACCCGCCGATCGTCGGGCCGAATACGCCAATGGTCGCCAGCGCGTTGAAGGTGCCCATATAGATGGCACGCTGGCTCACCGGGGCGATGTCCACCGCATAGTTCAAGTAGCCCAGCATCAAGAGGTTTTCCGAGAGTCCCATGCAAATATAGATCCAGGCATAAGCGTCACGTAGGATGCCTACCTGTCCCCTGGGGGTAAAGACGATGACCAGTGCCAGAATCGGTGCGCTGATAGCCAACAGGGCGCCGACCTGGATGGTACGGTGTGCGCCGTAGCGATCGGCGATGCGGCCCAGCGCGATGCTGGCTACAAGCATCCCTACCGTCTGCGCAGCGATGAAGACGCCGATAATCTGTGCAGAGAAATGCAGCTCATCTGTTGCATACAGGATATAGAAGGGGAACGCCATTGTGCTCAGCGTGAACAGCACCCGTGCGATGGAGATGCGGCGCAGGCGTGCGTCCTCCCGCCACAGTCGTGTCACGTGACGCCCGAAATCTCGCCACGCCACATAGGTGGTAGTGGCTTCGCCGCTGGCGGGCGGCGGTTCATGGATGCGGCTCAACCCGAAGACGGCGATCAGCAAAAACACACCGGCAATGCAGAACAGCAGCGCATAATTATAGGGGAACGGCGGCCCACCTTCGCTGAGGATAAACCCCACCAATGCGCTGATGCCCAGTAGCATCACCGATTTGCCCACCTGCCACACTGCGATGTAGCCTCCTCGCCTTTCTGGCGGAAAGGCACGCCCCAAAATATCAAACCATGAGACCGCTGAGAAGCTATCTATGCCCAGAAAGAGCGCAAAAGCCCCAAACAGCGCCACGAGGATCAGCCCAGGGGGTTGTGCCCGCGTCAGGGCGATCAGCACGCCTAGTGCTAACAAGAGGGGGCGGCCTATCAGTGCCATACGCAACATGAGCGGCTTTTTACGCTCAAACCGCGAGACCACATTCCCTGCGATGAGCTGTGGCAGCGTCCAGCAGACCGAGAGTACGGTGACCAGCGCTCCCACGACCGTTGTAGATGCGCCCAGCTGCGTTGCAAAGGTTGGCAAGACGGTGTTGGAGTTGATCACTCCCATTGCGGTGGCAAAGAAGATGTAATCGGTGGCGAACGCCAGGAAATTATGCCGTTGTTCTCTGTCTCGATCGGCCACATGATCCTCGTTCGGGAGGGCGATTACGTGGGTTTCCTGTTCAGCCCAGTAGCGCCCTATAGTGTCCAAGCAGTTGGCGAGCCGCAGCCGCCCATGAGAACTTCTTAGCTTGCTCATCCCCTTTGGCGATCAGCGTGCGGCGCAAGGTCTCATCGCTCAAGGCGCGCGCCAGCGCCTCTGCCAGTGCGTCCACATCATAGGGATCGACCAGCAATCCCGCTTCGCCTACCACCTCCGGCAATGATGAGGCTCGCGAGGCGACCACCGGCACACCGCAGGCCATTGCTTCCAAGGGCGGCAGCCCGAACCCTTCGTATAGCGACGGGAAGGCAAAAACGGAGGCTGCACTGTACAAGGCGGGCAGATCGTCATCGTCCACAAAGCCGATGAAATGCACACGCTCTTGCAATCCCAGTGCCTCGACTTGTGCATACAGCGAGTCATCCAGCCATCCTCTCCCCCCGGCGATCACGAGGTGTAGATCGGGTGTATCTAGCCGCCTGAAAGCCTCAATCAGCCGTGCGTAGTTTTTGCGCGGCTGCACGGTACCCACGCTGAGGATGAATGGCTCATTGCCAAGGCCATAACGAGCGCGGACAGCACGCAGCGTTGCCTCATTCCTGACCGGCGCAAAGCGTTCTTCCACGCCGCCATATAGCACGCTGATTTTCTCCGGCGGGGTGTGGTAGAGTGCGATTAGGTCCTGCCGTGTGGCCTCCGAGTCGGCCAACACGTGGTCGGCGCGTGCTACCGAGCGCGGCACCACACGGTTCAGGTAGGCTCGTAAGGCAGGGGTGGCCCCTTCTGGCGCACGCACAAAAGAGAGGTCGTGCACCGTTAGCAGCTTGCGAGTGCCCTTTCGTGCCGGCGGCAGTGTGAAGTCCGGCGCATGGACGAGGGCTACTGACCCCGTCCAATGCTCAATGGGAAGGGGCAAACGCGCCCGATGCCAGATACGCGCTAGCCACTTGCTGCTCAAACGAGTGGGACACCACCTAAAATTTGGCCCAGGCGGGGATGGCAGATCATCTGGGTGCCGACCGGCAACGAATAATCGGTAGTCGGTGCTATTGTCCTGCTGTGCCAGCGCACGCACGAGCTCGCGCACATAGCGCCCGATGCCTGCACCTTGCTCCAACGCGGCGGTGTAATCAATGGCGATCGCCGGAAGCGAGTGGCTCATAGCGGCCTTTCGGGGTTGTTAGGCCACATCATTGTATGTCCAGTAACGGTTGACAAAGAAGTTCCACAGCATCACGATCACCACTGCGATGGCCCATGCGCTGTTTTTCCCCAGCCAAATAGCCGTTGCTTCACCCAGCGAGGGGGCGAGCATCCCCATCAGCCTGCCTAGCGGCTCGCTTGCTATCTCTAGAATGGGAATGCGGATCAGTAGACCCGCCACGTTGACGATAAAAAAGGTGGCCAGCTGCACGATCACCGGTTTGGAACGCGAGTCCGGGTATGTCCAATAGCGGTTCCAGATAAAGTTGCTGATGACGGCCAACGTGAAAGCGATCGCTCCGGCAATCCCCACCTCGGTGACAATCAGGCGGGCGGGTAGCACGAGGCGTGTTCCGCGTAGCCACCCCAGCGCTAACAGACCGTTGAAGGTGCCGCTGTCAATGACTGCGCCAATAGCCCCGACAACGGCGAACTTCCAGAAGCGTTGGAACTCCGGGTTAGAGCGCACAAATCTTAATAGACGGGCTCCGAGCCCCTCACCGGTGGAGGACAATGCTTCGGCGGTTGCCCTCTCGGTTGCCTTGTTCACGCGGATTTGTCTCCCCCCGTCAGGATCAAGATGTTGAGCACACCCAACAAGGCGCCTATGGCGAGATGAATGTTGGCTACATATAGATTATCCACTACATGATGGATGCTCAGATGCGCCCAGGAGCCGAAC
>DAOTYL010000320.1:0-1890 GCA_034434955.1 Anaerolineae bacterium
TGGGTGAGTACCATCAACTCGGTAAGCGTACTTACATCCAGCTCTTCCAGTGTCCCGATATGCGCATAGGGCGCGACCATCAGATGGCCGTTGTTGTAGGGATACAGGTTAAGCGTGACGAAGCAATAGGTACCCCGGCGCAGCATATGCGCTGTAGCATCATCGGCGCTACTGGCCTTGGCGCAAAAGATGCACTGACTACTGTTATCTGTGGAACCGTTCTTAAGGTAGGGCATACGCCAGGGGGTCCAGAGATGATCCATGAGGAGCAACCTTGAGAAACATCGCCCTGAAGCCACCCACATGGTGGGTATACTTCATTCTAGTCGGAACAGGCAGGCTTTTCAAATCAAATAGACCACAGGCCGCGCGAGTGCCAAATCAAACACAACGTGGTATGATCTTTCATCTATGGCGAACCATAGCCTGTAGGCTGCCCATCTAGCGGCGCCACTTATTGGTACATCTGCCAGCGATGGAGTGTCGTCTTGATCGTTCTTCAGGTCCTCTATACCCTTAGCGCTGTAGGGCTGGCGCTGATCGGCTTCAATGCCTTGATTCTATCCATCCTCTACCTCATCCACCGCCACGCTGGGATAGTGGAGCCTGATCCCCACAACATAACGGACTGGCCGACCGTCGTTGTGCAGCTGCCCATCTATAATGAACGCTATGTTGTGGAGCGGCTGATCGAAGCGGCTACTCAGCTTGATTACCCACGCCATCGTTTGTTCATTCAGCTCCTTGATGACTCCACCGATGAGACGGTGACACGCATTGCTGCCGCCGTTGAGCGTGCCCGCGCTGCCGGGCTGTCTATCGAGCACATTCGCCGCCCTTCACGAGAAGGTTTCAAAGCAGGGGCGCTGGCCTACGGTCTGGAACATACGCAGGCGGACTTTGTCACCATCTTTGATGCAGACTTCGTCCCTGCGCCAGACTACCTGCGTCGCGTGATCCCTTATTTCCTTTCCGATGAGCGCTTAGGCATGGTGCAAACGCGCTGGGCGCACCTCAATGCAGAGACCAACGCCTTGACACGTGCACAGGCGTTAGCCTTAGACGGGCACTTTGTCGTTGAGCAGACGGCGCGGCATCGTAGCGGCCTACTGATGAACTTCGCCGGCACGGCAGGCGTGTGGCGACGACAATGCATCGAGGACAGCGACGGCTGGCACTGGGACACCCTCTCCGAGGATATTGACCTCAGTTATCGGGCACAGCTAAAGGGCTGGCGCTTCCTCTATCTGCCCGATGTGGCCGTTCCAGCGGAGATTCCGGCGCTGATGATGGCCTTTAAGCGCCAGCAGGCCCTCTGGGCAACGGGAACGATCCAGTGCTTGCGCAAGCTGGGGGGAACTCTCCTACGCGCTCGGCTGACCTTCTGGCAGAAAGCAGAGGCGCTTATCCACCTGAGCGGTTACCTCATGCATCCCCTCATGTTGCTCATGTTGCTGCTTACCCTACCGCTCATGTTGAGCGGACAGATGAGCGAACTGCCGCTCGCCGGGCTGGGGGTAGCGATGTTGGGCGCACCATTGGAGGCCGTCCTCTCGCAGAGCAGGCTCTATCCACGTTGGTGGAGACGCCTTTCCGCTTACCCCGTGCTGATGATGATCGGGGCCGGAATTGCGGTCAGCAACACGCAGGCCATCCTACGGGCATTATCGGGAAAGGCACAGCCGTTCCTACGCACACCTAAGTTTGAGGTGCGTGAAAGTAGATCGGCGTGGATCGGCAGTGTCTACGCCCTGCCCGCTGATGCGACCATCGGCTTTGAAATCTTCTTCGCATTGTACGCCGCAGCGACTGCCGTGCTGTCCGTTTCGCGCCTCCCCGCCCTGACGCCTTTCCTCCTGCTGTACGCACTAGGATTTGGCTATGTGGCTG
>DAOTYL010000321.1:0-3581 GCA_034434955.1 Anaerolineae bacterium
AGTTCAGTGGTGGCCGTCGCCACGCCGTAGCCAACGGTCTGCACACGTTCTACCAGGTCTTGCGCCTTCAGCACCTGCGGGTCGTAGATCACGGTGGCGCGTTCCAGCGCCAGATTAACGCTGACCTCCTTCACGCCATCCAGCCTTTTGAGGCCCTTCTCCACCGTGCTGACGCAATTGGCGCACGTCATGCCGGTGATGGGCAAAGTGGTTTGCTTTTCGGCCATGTTCCCTCTCAGACCATCTCCCTAGCGGGCATTGACACTTCAGGATGAGAGCCTGCCGGCGATGGCCGCACGCAGCATTTCCACCGTCGGCCAGCCGCGCAGGCCCTCAGGTGTGACGTAAACGCGGCAGCCCATCGCATACTCGCTGTGGGTGGGCGGGAAGAGGTCCTCACCGTCCAGGCGGATCGTCGGCGAGCCGACGAAGCGAGTTGCTACAGCCTCCTCATCCGAGCCAACGCGCAAGAGGCGGACTTCGGCCTGCAGGCCCAGATCGTCCAACGCCGCACGTAGGTTCTCCAGCGCTGTCTGCCACGAGGGGCAGCCGTCAAAGTAAAGCAGCTCGATCTGCATGGCTATATCTCGCTCAACTTGGCGAAGACCTCGCGCAGTTCACCCAACACACGCTCGGCCTCGGCGTGATCGCCGCTGCGGATGGCGCGTGTGACGCAGTGGCGCATGTGGTCATCCAGCACCAGCAAGCTAATCTTGTTCAGCGCGGCCTGCACAGCCTCGATCTGGTGGATGATGTCAATGCAGTAGGTATCTTCCTCCACCATGCGGGCGATGCCGTTAATGTGCCCGGCGGCGCTGCGCAAGCGGTTGAGCACATCGCGCTTGAGGTCCTCAGAGCGGATGCGGTGATGCTGGTTTTCCTGCTCAGCCACAGGAAAGTGTGTCATCGGCTTTCCTCCACGCTCCACCCCCTCCCCTATGGGGGGGGATTAGATAAACAGAGTATAGCGTCGACCGAAAGACACGTCAACCCCCCGCCCCGCTACTCTACCGTCTTGTACGGCTCGGGATCGCCGTCGTAAAGGCGGCCGTCGGGCATGGTTGCACCGTCCAGAGCACTGGCGCTGGCCAACTGACGGCGGTGCACTTGTGCGTCCTTGAGGTTGGCACGCGTCAGGTTGGCGCGGTTGAGCTGCGCCCCACCCAGATCAGCGCCGCTGAGGTTGGCCCCTACCAGGTTGGCCCGCGTCAGCAGGGCGTAGCGCAGGTTGGCATCCTCCAGCTTGGCATAGGTGAGGAAGGCGAAGGTCAGGTCAGCCTGCGTCAGCGTAGCACGTGAGAGGTCAGCGCGGTCCAGGCGGGCACGGCTGAGATCAGCCCCACTCAAGTTGGCACGTTGCAGCCGCGCCGCGGTGAGGTCGGCACGGGAAAGAATGGCGTGCTCAAGGCGGGCATCCTTGAGGTCAACACCGCGCAGGTTGCGTCCGGAAAGGTCAAACTGGCTCAAATCGGTGACGCGGCCCTGTTCGGCCCAGTGCAAAGCCAGCTCATACTGAATATCCAGCGGGTCTACCAGCTCCACCGCGCCGATGGCGGCTTCCAGCACCTCATCAGGGGGCGGCTCAGGCGGGGCGGAGGCCGAAGCGGGCGCAGCCTGTGCCTTCTCCTCCGGAGGCGGTGGGGCCGCACCGTACAGTTTGATGAGGTGGGCGAGCAGCGCCTGAATCTCCTCCAGGCGTTGCTCAATGCGCGAAAGGCGCTCATCAATGCGGGACATGGTTTGCTGGCTCCCTTCTTCAAGATGGGCACGTTCCACGTCCAGTATAGCACCAAACGCTTCGGCGCTCCTTGCTCTCCTCAGTGACCCCTGGCGAGTTCTTTTGCATCCGCCGCGCATTTGGGGTAAACCTTGTACGTGCACCAGACATAAAGGCCCCCCACAAACGAGCGATGAAATGGGCACAACACCTGCCAGAATTGTCCGCTCCCGCCCACGCCGTACGGTACACGTGACGATGTTCCCGGAGGGGTCGGTGTGGGCGGCGCCGGTGGGCACGCGGCTGGAGGCCTTCTTCAAGCACGCCTACCCCGATCTGATTCCCATGACCCGCGCCCCCGATGCGCCTGCGGAGCGCACCGTGATCGCAGCGATTGTGGACGGCTCGCTGCGCGAGCTGAGCTTCCCCATCAACCGCGATGTGGAGGTGCGTCCCGTCCTGCTCAGCGATAGCGACGGGATGCGCATCTACCGCCGCTCACTGTCCTTCGTGTTGGTAGTGGCCGCACACGAGCTGTTCCCCGGGCGCAAAATCCGCATTGACCACTCCTTGCCCTTCGGCGGCTACTACTGCAACGTTGTGGGAGGCGAGCCGTTCAGTGCGGAGGAGATCGCACGCCTGAAAGCGCGTATGGCCGAGATCATCGCCGCCGATGAGCCGATCACGCGCATGCCCATCCCCTTGGACGAGGCCTTTGCCCACTTTGAGCAGCAGGGGGATGAGGACAAACTGCGCCTGCTGCGTTACCGCAAAAAGGATTATCTCATCGTCTACCACCTGCGCGGGGTGTATGACTACTTCTACGGCTACATGGTACCCAGCACCGGCTACCTACAGGTCTTTGACCTCACACACGACGGCGACGGCTTCATCCTGCGCTACCCCCGTCGCCACGCACCGACGGTCATCCAACCCATCACGGCGCTGCCCAAACTGCGCGAGGTGTTCCGCCGCGCCGGGCGCTGGCTGGAGCTGCTGGGCGTTGAGGACATCGGCGAGCTGAACGACGCCATCCTGGCCGGGCGTGCCCGCGAGCTGGTCCTCGTGGCCGAGGCGCTGCACGAAAGCGGCCTCGCCGATATCGCCGATGCCATCGCTGCCCGTCCGGAGGTGCGCTTGGTGCTCATCGCCGGGCCGTCTTCCTCCGGCAAGACCACCGGCAGCAAACGGCTGGCGATCCAGCTCATGGCGCACGGACTGAAGCCCTACACATTGGGCATGGATAACTACTTTGTGGATCGCGAGCAGACCCCCCGCGACGCACAGGGCAACTACGACTTTGAGCATCTGCACGCGGTGGACTTGGACCTCTTCAACGCCCAACTGCTGGCCCTCATGGAGGGGCGCGAGGTGCAACTGCCGCGCTATAACTTCGTCACCGGCAAGCGTGAGATGGGCGATAGCGTGCGCTTGACCCGCGAGCACATCCTGATCGTGGAGGGCATCCACGCCCTCAACCCGGAGTTGGTGGGGGCCATCCCACCGGAGCGCTGCTTTCGGGTGTATATCTCCTGCCTCACCCAGCTCAACATTGACCGCCACAACCGCGTGCCCACCACCGATGTGCGCCTGCTGCGGCGCATCGTACGCGACGCCCGCACACGCGGCTATTCAGCGTTGGACACGCTCTCGCGCTGGGAGAGCGTGCGTGCAGGCGAGCAGCGCTGGATTTTCCCCTATCAGGAAAATGCGGATGTCATGTTCAACTCGGCGCTGGTGTATGAGCTCGCAGTCCTGCGTCCGCTGGCCGAGCCGCTACTGTTGCAGGTGGAGCACAGTTCCCCGCGCCACATTGAGGCCAAACGCCTGCTCTCGTTCCTGGGCTGGGTGGAACCGCTGCGCC
>DAOTYL010000322.1:0-5684 GCA_034434955.1 Anaerolineae bacterium
ATCACCATGCCGTTGTGGCTGATCAGTTTCCTGCGCTATGCAGTGCCCAGTCGCTATATCGTCGCCTATGCCCCCGAACCCATTCAGGCGCTGGTCTTTGAGACCAATCCTCTCCAGATGTTGCCCACCCCCCTACCCTCTAACATAGACCCCGCCAATCTGGCGCTGCCTACCCCCTTGCCGACAGCGGACTTGCCCCCCAGCCCTACCCCGCCCACCGATGGCGCGGCGATGCTCACCCCCACGCCGGCCTTCGTGCCCTTTGAGAATGGCGTCGTCACGCCGCAGCCCACCGAAAGAAGCGCCCCCAACAACCCAACCGTGCTCCTGACGGGCTTCACCCACGCTTTTCAAGGGTGGAACAACTGCGGCCCAGCCACATTAGCGATGGCGCTCAGCTACTGGGGTGCAACGGTCGGCCAGAAAGACGTGGCCGACTTTGTCAAGCCTAACCCCGAAGACCGCAACGTGAGGCCCGATGAGCTAGTGGCCTACGCCAACAGCGTGGGATACGCTGGGCTGTGGCGCATCAATGGGAGCATTGAGCGGCTGAAGCAACTCCTCCTGGCCGGATTTCCGGTGATGGTGGAAAAGGGCTTTGACCCCGAGCCGGATCGGCTCGGTTGGATGGGGCACTATCTGTTGCTCATCGGCTACTCGGAAGGCGACCGCACCTTTATCACCATGGACTCCTACCTCGGCCCTAACAAAGTGGAGAGCTTCGACCATGTAGATTACTACTGGCGACACTTCAACCGCCTCTATCTGGTCTTCTATCCGCCAGAGCGTGCTGCCGAAGTCGCTGCCATTATCGGCCCCGATATGGACGATCGGACCATGTACAACAACGCACTGTGGCAGGCCACGCTGGAGAAAGATCAGAACCCGGGCGATCCCTTCGCCTGGTTCAATCTGGGGAGCATTTATGTGGCGCTGGGCGATTATGAAAGCGCAGCAGTAGCCTTCGACATGGCCCGCGAGCGCGGTACCCCTTGGCGAATGCTGTGGTATCAGTTCGGGCCGTATGAGGCCTATCTGCACGTTGGCGGCAACCGCCTGTATGATGTGATCACGCTGGCCAACGCTGTACTCCAGAACAACGTCTATTCCGAGGAGGCCTACTACTACAAGGGGCTGGCACTGCAAGCGCAGGGAGAGGTAGAGGCCGCGCGGGCGCAGTTTCAGAAGGCTATCCAGTACAACGCGCATTACACCGCCGCCTATGAGGCGCTACAGGCGCTGGGCGGCTAGACACGGGCGCCCCCTCCCGGCCCCACCATCTAGAGGGGGATAGGCGGCATGGAAGCGGATACGTCGGATACATCGCCTAGGCGCAGCGGACAGGTGGCCCGTTCCACATTGATCGTCATGGCGGGGATGGCCGCCTCGCTGATCGTGGGGCTGGTGCGCCAGCAGATCATCGCCGCCATCTTCGGCACCGGCACTGAACTGGACGCCTACACTGCCGCCAACGCCATCCCCGAATTGCTGTTCACCATCCTCTCCGGCGGCACGCTCTCTTTCGCCTTCATCCCGGTCTACAGTGAGCTGCTCAACAAGGATGGTGTGGACGGCGCAAGTCGGCTTTTCAGCCAGGTCATTAACGCCGTGTTGATATTGGTTGCCCTGGCAGCAGGGGTGGCAGCGCTGCTCGCCCCTACGCTGGTAGGGGCATGGTGGGGCGTGGCGCCAAACTTCCCGCCGCCGGCGCAGGCGCTGACGGTGGGCTTGATGCGCATCCTGCTCATCTCCACCGTGATCTTCGCCGTAAGCAGCCTCGTAACGGGCACCCTCCATGCACATCAGCATTTCATCCTGCCGGCCATCGTCCCGCTGATGTACAGCGGCAGCATCATCCTCGGAGCGCTGGTGCTGGCACCGCGTTTGGGCATCTACGGGCTGGCCTGGGGCGCGGTGATGGGAGCGGGGCTGCATCTGCTGGTGCAAGTTCCAGGGCTGATCCACTACCGCGTGCGTTGGCTGCCCACCCTCAGCCTGAGCAACCCCGCCCTGCGGCGCGTCGCCGTGCTGATGGCCCCCCGCGTGGTGGACCTGCTCATGGCCCGCGCCAGCATCGACTGGATCAACGCCAACCTCGGATCGGGGTTGGGCGAGGGGCGCGTTTCGGCACTGCGCTACGCCTACCAACTGATGAACATGCCCTGGACGCTGATCGGGACGGCTATCGGCATCGCCGTTTTCCCCACGATGGCAGCACTGGCTGCTCGTAGAGATGTGGCAGCCCAGCGGCAAGCACTCAGCGGCTCCCTGCGGGCGATCCTTGCCCTGACCCTGCCCGCAGCAGCAGGGCTGTTTGTGCTGGGCAGGCCGCTCATCCGCCTGCTGTTTGAGCGTGGTGCGTTCACGGCGCAGAGCACCGATTTGGTCTTTTATGCGCTGCAATTCTACCTCATCGCCCTGATCAGCCAGTCCATGCTAGAAGTGGTGGTACGCGCCTTCGCCGCCCAGCAGGACACGCTGACACCGCTCATCGTCTCGTTCTTCACCACCGCGCTCAACGTGGGGCTGGCCATTGTGCTGGCAAGGCCGGAGCGGCTGGCGCACGGCGGCTTGGCGCTGGCGAACGGCGTGGCCGTAGGCGTGGAATCCCTCATCGGACTGACGATCCTGCACATCCGCTGGCGGGGGGTGGATGCGCGGCGTATCCTGTTTGATACGGCGCGGGCGGCTGTCGCCGCACTGGCCATGGCCGCAGCGATAGCCGCCTTCCGTGCCCTGCTGCAGCCGGGCCTGCTGCTGACGCTTGCCGGCGGCGCTGCTATCGGCGTGGCCGTGTACTTCGGGCTGGCACTGCTCTTGGGGATCGAGGAGGTGCGCACGCTGCCCCGCGCCATGCTGCGCGGCGCAGAGCGCATCGGGAGCGGGGGCTGAGAGGTGTTTGACGAACTGGCGCGGCTGCGCGATGTGCTGGAGCAGGTGTACGCCCCGCAGGTCCGCCACATACCCCGCGACGTGCTGATCGTAGGGGCGGCGGGCAACGCTGGGGTTGTTAACATGTTATGCGACCTGCTGCCACAGGCCCGCGTGACGGTGATCGACCGTGACGAGGAGGCTTTGGAAGCCATCGGCGGACCGCCGGAGCGATTGCGCATCATCGGTGGGGCAGCTGCCGATCTGGCCGACCTCGCCCACGAGACCTATGATTTCATCCTCATTCGTCATCCGGATATTGTGCTGGCACGCACAGCCTGGGAAGCCACACTGCGAGCCTGTGCCGCTGCGCTACGCACGGGCGGCCTGCTGATCGTGACTACCGAACTGCTGGCCGACGCCGCCTTCATCGACGGCGTGCTGGGGGCGTTGGCGCTGCGTCTGCGCGAAGGCTCGCCCTATACGGCAGCGCCGGTCGCACTCTCCGGCGCCGATCGCTATATTCTGATCTATGAGTAGCGAACTGTTGCGGCGGCTGTTCTTTTGGTGGGTGTATGTGGTAGGCCGCGCCCCTTGGGATACAGGCATCACCCCGCCAGAGATTGTGGCACTGATCGAAGGCGAGCGACTGCCGCCCGGGCGGGCCATTGACCTCGGCTGCGGCACGGGCACGAACGTGATCTACTTGGCGCAGCACGGCTGGCAGGCCGTCGGCGTGGATTTTGTGCCCTCGGCCATTCGCCTGGCCCGCCGCAAAGCGGCGCGGGCCGGGGTTGCCGATCAAACCCGCTTCATCCGTGCCGACGTGACCCGCCTTGACCGTCTGAACCTCGGCGCCCCTTTTGACTTGGCGCTGGACATCGGCTGCGGGCATAGCCTTGCCCCGGATGCCCAACGCATCTATGCCCACACCCTTGCCCAAATCGTCAGGCCGGGCGGGACGTTCATGCTCTATATGTTCCGCCCTACCCCCCAGCGCCCACGTGGACTGGAACCGCAAGCCGTCGAGCAACTGTTTGCCCCGGCGTTCCGCCTGATGTGGAGCAGCGTCGGTGAGGACCGCGCTGCAGGGAGCGGCTCGGCATGGTACCGCTTCAGGAGGGTGGAGTCGGCTTAGATGCGCATCCTCTTCATCTTCCTCGACGGCGTAGGGTTGGGCGACGACGATGCTGGGCAGAATCCCTTTGCCCGCGCCGACTTGCCCGCCCTTACCCGCTTCACAGATGGCCAGCGTTGGACGCGCCATCTGCCGCGCATGGAGAGCGCAGCGGGAACGTTCATCCCCACCGATGCCTGCTTGGGCGTGGCAGGCAGACCGCAGAGCGCCACCGGTCAGGCCACCATTCTCACCGGCGTTAATGTGCCGCAGGCGCTAGGGTATCATTACGGCCCCAAGCCCAACAAAGACATCCGTGCCCTCATCGATCGCCACAACCTGATCCACATACTGCGGACGCATGGCCTACGTGTAGGCCATCTGAATGCCTATCCGCCGCGTTTTTTCAAGGGCATCGCCAGCGGCAGAAGGCTGCTCTCATCCAACCAATATGCTCTCTGGGCAGGGGGCGTTGACCTGCCCGGCCCGGAGGCGCTGTATGCGGGCCGGGCTTTTTCCGTTGACCTCACCAACGAAGGCTGGCGTACCCACCTCGGCTATCCCGATGTGCCGCTCTGGACGCCTTATGAAGCGGGCCGGCGCTTGGCACTGCAGGCGCAGCAGTACGATTTCGCTTTCTTCGACCATTGGCTGACGGATTACGTCGGGCATCGCGGTTCCATGCCGGAGGCGATCGACCTCCTTCAGCGGCTTGATGAGATGCTAACCGGTGTCTTGGACGTTTGGGACATCGCAGAAGGGCTGATTATCATCGCCAGCGATCACGGCAACATTGAGGACCTAGAGCGTCGCAACCACACGACGAACCCCGTCCCCACCCTGATCATCGGCACAGCACACCGCGCTTTCGCCGAGGGCCTGACCGACCTGACGCACATCGCGCCGCGCGTGCTTGCGGCCCTCACCGATCACTCCGCGCCACCAATGTGATCACCCCCTAGCCTTTTTCCGCACTTGCCCTTACCATTAAGGGAGAGATATTGGGAATTGCAAGAGGCCCGCAGCGCGGAAGGCGATTATGGCAGAGAAATCTATCCCCCAACTCTCTACCGAGGAGAAATGGCAGCTGCTTCGGCTGGCACGTGAGGCCGTCGCGTGCGCAGCGGCAAACGACCCCTTGCCGCGTGTAGCGCTTGATAAATTACCACCCGCCTTGCGTGAGCCAGCAGCCTGCTTTGTGACGTTGCATAAACACGGCGAGCTGCGCGGTTGCACGGGTGTGCTGGTAGCCCAGATGCCGTTGGCGCAAGAAGTCGTCAGGACTGCTGCTGCCACCGCCCTACACGACCCGCGCTTCCCCCCGGTGCGCCCTGAGGAAGTGCCGGAGCTGGATATAGAGATCTCCATCCTCACCCCACCCCAGCCGCTGAAAATCCCCGATCCCGCTAACCTGCCCAACCATTTACGCCCCGGCGTTGACGGCGTGACGCTCTATCTGCGGCCCTATCGGGCTACCTTCTTGCCGCAGGTATGGGAGCGCATCCCCGATCCGGTGGATTTTCTGGACATGCTCTGTCGCAAGATGGGCCTACCGCCTCGCTCCTGGCTTGACCCCCAGATGCAGGTTGAGGTCTATCAAGTCGAGGAGTTCTCCGAAAGCAAGCTGGCGGCGGATGAGTGACCGCCGCCAGCCGAAAACCGCTTTAAGGGCCACAGGCGTGCCGGATTACTCGCT
>DAOTYL010000323.1:0-12196 GCA_034434955.1 Anaerolineae bacterium
GCGCAACTGTACACCACAGGCGTGCAAGGCGCAACGGGGTGAGGTGAGGATGAAACCCGCGGCGATCTAATACCGCTTTGGATACCCCGTAATCGCCCGTATCTCCTCGTACAGCGGCCTCAGGTGGCCGTACATGCGCTGATACACACGCCTGTAGAGGGCATCATAGACCTCGTGCGCTTCGCGGCGCGGCTCAAAGGTCTCGCCGAGGTGCACCATCTCACGCACTGCCGTCTCAAAATCGGGATGCAGCCCCATGCCCACCGCCACATCGATCGCCGCGCCCAACCCTGATGCCTCGTAGACATGCGGACGGGAAGCGGGCAGCCCAAACACATCCGCGGTGATCTGCATCGCGGCGTTGCTCTGCGAACCGCCCCCCGCCACGCGCAGCTCGGTGACCGGCACACGGCTGCGGCGCTCGGTACGCTCTTTGCCCTCGCGCAGGGCATAGGCCAGTCCTTCTAGGATGGCGCGGTAGAGGTGGCCGCGCGTGTGCACGTCGCCCCAGCCGATGATCGCGCCTTTGGCCTCCGGGCCGGGCACGCGCAGCCCCGGCGACCAGTACGGCTGGAGCATGAGGCCCATTGAACCGGCAGGCACCTCCTCCACCAGCGTATCGAACAGCGCCTCGGCGGGCACGCCGCGCTCGGCGGCCAGCTGCTGCTCACGCTGGCCGAACTCGCGCTTGAACCAGCTCACCATCCAGAAGCCGCGATAGACCTGCACCTCCAGGCTGTAGGCGTCGGGCACGGCGGAGGGATACGGCGGCAGCAGCGGGATGACCTCAATGTAGCGGCGGTGCGTGGTGTTGAACGTGGCCGTCGTGCCGAAGCTCAAGCAGCCGATGTGCGGGGCCACCCCGCCCGATCCGAGCACCTCGCAGGCTTTATCGGCGGCGCAGGCGATGAGCGGCAGCCCCTGCGGAATGCCCGTCGCGGCGCTGGCCTCGGCGCTGATCTCGCCCAGCGGCTGGGCGGGCGGCACCAACTCCACCAGCATCTCCGGCTTCACCGGTGCGGCCTGCCACTTCCAATCCGAGGGTTTTGACCATGCTTTGCGTTTGTAGTCAAAGGGGATGTAGCCCACCTGACAGCCCACCGAGTCCACAAAGCGCCCCACCAGCCGATGGGTGAGGAAGCCGGAGAGGAAAAGCACCTTGTGCGTCTGCTCCCATACCTGCGGCTCATAACGGATGACCCAGTTGACCTCGGCATCGGCCTGCAAGATGGCCGCCGTCTCGCGCATCCCCGCAAGGGCGAAGAGCAGCCCCCACCACCCACCGATGGGCTTGAGGCCCTCGGTGCGGCGCTGATCCAGCCACACGATGGCCGGGCGCAGTGGCTTGCCTTCGCGGTCGACGAAGATCACAGTGGCACGCTGGGTGGTCAGCCCCACCCCGGCGATGGCCTCTTTGGGGATGTCAGTTATCGTCCACAGACGCTGGCAGGCCTCGCACAGCCAGCGCCAGTAGCGCTCCGGCTCTTGCTCGGCCCAGCCCGGCTCACGCGAGAAGTACGGCTCGATCGCCACCTGCGAACGGGCCAGCAGGTCGCCGCGCGGGTTGAACAGCAGGGCACGCACGCTCTGCGTGCCGAAATCGATCACCAGCAGGATGTCCTTGCTCATGGGTATCTGCCCTGTGTGGAGAAGAGGATATGCGCACCCCCGACTGTAGCCCCGATCGGGGAGATGGGCAAGCAGCAGCGCATCCCCCGGATCGGAAGGGGGCCGAAGCGGGGGATGCGTCTCCAGACAGGATGCGCTTGATCGGGGGGACTCTGCCCCGGCTGCTACTACGGGAAGCGGAACGCGCTCACGATGGCGTACTCGCCCGGCTCCGAATCGGCATAGAACACCGAGCCATCCAGAAAGGCGGCGATGCCGCGTGGGTTGCGGTAGCCGCCCTGATAATAAGGCAGCGTGTCGCTGTACACGCCGTAGCGCGCCCGCACCGCGCCGCTGGCGGGATCGACGCGGAACAGGCCGTTGGCGGCGGCCAGCAGCAGCGAGCCATCCAGCCCGACGGCGATGTCGTACACCGCGCCGGTCTCGGCGGCAACGTGTGCCACCTCAAAGAGGCTCACGCCGTCCACGTGGATCAGCAGCCCCTTCTCGTCCACAAGGTAGAACGTGCCGTCCAGCGCCGCGCCGATGTGCCCTTTTTCAAGGTTCTCGCTCTGCCCGGCCAGCGGGATCGTATCCACCAGCGTGCCGTCTGGCGTGAAGTGCAGCAGCGTCACGTCATCGGTGGCGAAGATGTCGCCCGTGAAGCTGGTGGCGACGCTGTAAGGGCCGCCGGTGAACTCGCCGCGCCCGATCTCGGCCACATACTGCCGCGCGGGCAGGTCAAAGCGGATGACCGCGTTGATCGCGCTGTCGGCGATGTAGATCGTCTGGCCGTCGGGCGCAAAGGCCAGGTCCAGCGGCTTGATGCCAAACTGCGCCACGTCGATGCGCTCGTAAACCTCGCCGGTGGCCGTGTCCAGCACCCAGATCGCGCCGTCCCGGTCCGCCACATACAGCATCCCCTCCCAGGGGGCCATGCCGCGCAGGCGGCCAAAGTCCTCTGCGCCGCCAGCCGCCGCGCGCTGCGTCTGCCACACAAACCCTGCAGGCGTGCCGCCGGGCGGGGGCGGGTTCTCGATGCCGCTTTCGCCGCCTACCTCTTCTTCTTCGGTGGGCGTGAAGAAGGTGACGGACTGCGCGATCTCCAGCGCCGTGGGGCGCAGGGCGGGCCAGTCGTCAGGCGAGGCCACCGCGAAGATCAGCAGCAGCTCGTAGTTGTCGGCGCGGTCAACGAGGATGAAGAAGCCGTCCAACGGCTTGTCACCGAACTCCTCACTCTGCGTCATGTGCACATCAGCGCCGACCGCCTGCGAGCCGCCGACGGTCAGCGTGAAGGGCGTCTCGAACGATGCGACATCCTCATTGTCGCTCAGGACGCTGGTGAGCAACTCCTCCAGCGTCATCTGCTCCAGCAGGCCCATCTCCGGGAAGACCGACATCAACACGGCCAGCCCGCCGGGGGGCATCGTGTCCACGCTCTTCAGCTCGTCGATGGAGTGGTTGCCCACGTACAGCAGGCCGTCTTCCTTCTCGATGAGCCAGCCTTCCGGCGCGCTGGCGCTGAAGCCTGCCGTGGCCACCTCGATGGTCTGCACGGAGGTCTGGGCAGAGCCGGGGGTGGCGCTGGGGGGCGGCGTCGTGGCCGTCGGCTGCGCGCCAGCGAGGGCGGTCAGCTTGAGGTCGGCGGCTGAGGGGGTCGCTGCGCCGCCGCCGGGCAGCGCGGGAGCAGCGCAGGCCAGCGCCGCCGCTGCCAGCAGTGCCGCAGGCACGAAATAATAATAAAAGTAGCGTTGCATGGGGTGCAAGCTCCTTGCGTATGCGTTCCAGCCCGATTCTATTGTAACACATAGTCGGAAACGCGAAGCAAGAAGCCCCCGCGCAGTTGTCGCACGCGCTCGCTCGGATCGACGAGGATGTTACGCGCCCTGCTCAACCACACCGCGGCCGATGAGAGGAAGGCTAGCCTTCGGGGCTACTGCGCCTCGATCTCGCCCACTTCCTGCACGTCCACCGGCACGCCTTCCAGCACGTGCGGCAGACGCTCCGACTCCTCCAGCAGAGCACGGGGAATCTTACGGCGCACCATCACCACGATGCACACTTCGTTGGTCAGCTCGCCGCCGCGCTGGCGCAACCCGATGCCCACCCCCACCACACCGGGGTGCGCCATCAGTTCGGCCTCATACTTGGCCTTGACCGCGCGGGCGCGTGCGATCTGCTTTTCTTGTGAGGGCATCCTCTCCCTCCTGCCTCGGCGCAGCAGGCGGCCTCACCGCGCCGCCCGATCCTCATCGCCGTTGTCGGAGGCGGTGCGCTGGCGCTGCCGGCGCGGGATGGCCCCATCCAGCGGATGCTCCATTTCGATCACCTGCCCGTGAATGGGCATAGCCTCATCCGAGGCGAGGAAGATGGCAGCCCCCACGATATCCTCGGCCTCCAGAATCGGCCCCTCGTCCTTGATGTTGGCACGCTGGGCGGTACGCACCTTACCCGGATTGATGATGTTGATGCGGATGTTGTCCAAGCGGCCCTCTTGGGCAGTGGCTTTGGTCAACCCCACCAATCCCCACTTGCTGGCGCTGTAGGCAGCGAACCACGGGGCGGCCCGCGAGCCGAAGGTGGAGCCGATGTTGACGATCGCCCCGCCACCCTGCTGCTGCATGATGCGCCACACGTGCTTGGTGCACAGGAACGGCCCGCGCAGGTTGACGCCCATCAGCCATTCCCACGTCTTCAGCGAGGTGGCCCACACCGGCTTGATCATCGCTGCGCCGGCGTTGTTGACCAAGATATCAATGCGCCCAAAGGCCTCCACGGCCCGCCGCACCATGTTCTCCACCGAGGCCTCGTCGGAAACGTCGGTGACGACCGGCAGGGCGCGGCGCCCCATGGCCCGAATGCGCTCCGCTACTTCCTCCAGCAGATGTTTGGTGCGGGCGGCCAACACGAGATGCGCTCCCTCGCGGGCAAAGCCCAGGGCGATGGCCCTCCCGATGCCTTTGCTGGCTCCCGTCACAATGGCGATTTTGTCCCTCAGCCGCATGACCGTTTGATCCCCCCTCTCAACCGGCGGCGGACAACCCGAACGGTAGGGGCAGGGCGCTCAAGTCCCTTATCTGCCCCCGGTTTGCCTTTTAGCGATTGCCCACCTTCTCTTCCGTGATAAAACCGTGCTTGGCCAGCCAACGCGTCAGTTCGGTCTCCGTCGCTTCGGTGATCATACTGCCGCGATCCACGCCGCGCGGGGAAGCCCCCCGCGCCAGCGGGGCCGGCTCTTCGTAGGGCACATCCTCACCTCGGCGGGCGACGATGATGGTCGGCACCGACTTGAAGCCCGTCCACGTGATGACGCGCTGCTCGGCCTGCGGGTCCTTGTCAATGAAGATCGTGCGCGGCTTGAGACCGTAGCGCTGAAAGACGCGCTCGGCCTTGGCCTGATAGGGACAGTACGTCGTTCGCATATAGACGACCAGTTCCTTCTCCTGGTGATCCATACCCCTTTCTCCTGAGATTCAAACGCCGCTACGGGGCCGGAGTGACGGCCTCGGCAGGCGTGAGGGTAAGCAAAGTGTCCCCTACCGGCTCATTGCGCAGGTAGCATAGCAGGCCACGGGCAATGCCCAGCGCTACCACTTCGGGGTGCTCGGTGAGCAGGGGACGGTCAAGATAGAGGAAGCCGATCTCAATGATGGCGCCGGGGGTTTCGGCAGCCAGTTCGCGGAAGGTGTGGTACTGCGTCATGTCAAACGTTACGCTGGGATGAAAGGCCAGGCCGGTTGTGGCGGCATAGCGGTCGATCAGGCAGGCTACCAGCCGCGCATCTTCCTCCGCCGAAAGCGATTCGGAGAAGCTGGCGACCTTGAAGCCGGTGGCCTGATCGTTGATATACTCGCACGAGTCGGCGTGGATGGACACCACCGCCAGCGCCCGATAGCCCGCGAGGCGTGGGTCAAACTCATCCAGCAGGTCCACCTGATAGCCGCTCTGCGTTAGCCAGTCTACCACCAACCGCGCCACCGATTCGTTGACCGAAGCCTCGGTGAGGCCGTCGGCGCACACCGCGCCGGGATCGGGCAGGCCGGTATCAGGATGGACACCCCGATGGCCGCTGACAATCCCAATACGCATGGGCGTAGGAGGGACGGGCGAAGGGGCAGAGGTCGGGGCCGGGGAGGGGGTCGGCGCAGCGGCAACCCCCAACATGGATTGAGTGGCCAACGCCAGCGAGAGCTGCTCCGCCGATTCGATGGGCAGGAAGGCATCGGGCGTCCACCAGGTGAAGAGCGTAGCGACAACGCCGGCAATAAGGAAGACGGCGCCGATAGAGCGCACAAGCACGCCGAAGCGGATCACGGGCTGCGGGGGCGCCACGGAGGTCGGCGCAGCAGCAGCTGGTGCAACGGGGCGGGGGATGGGTTCAGGAGGCGTGTCGCTGCTCGCCTCTTGGGTAGACGGCGTTGCCTCTCCCTCCAGCGGGAGGAGAGGGGGATCGTCGGCAGGAGGGATGGGTGGACGTGGGAAATCCATCCCACGGTAAACAGGGCGCAATCCAAACGGCAGGCTACGCTCACCTGCGCGACGTTCGCCGAAGGGAGGGCGGGGTGGCTTCTGCTCCTCGCTCATAGGGGCTATGATAGCGCATGGGGCGCAGATGCGCTATGCAAGGCCTGCAAGGGTGGAATACACCCCCTCGCTCTCGCACGCGCGCCCTTCATGCTATGATCCCCGCCGTTGCTCATCTGTGCGTCACCTTACTGGAAGCGTTCGCTGCTGAGATCGGTGGAGGAGACAGAGGTAGTAAGGAAGTCATCTTACAAAGATGAGCGGATTTCAAAGTATATTGAGCTTATTGAGCGTATCCGTCAAGGTGATTTCGATCTGGATATCCCCGCGATGCCGCCCGACAACATAGGGGCTGGGCCTCGCCCTGCACGAAATGGCCCGCTCGCTGGAGCAGCGCTATCACATCATGCAGACTAACGGTCACTTCTTCTCGCTCTGCATACGCCGGCGCAGGGCGTCAATGCTTTGCTGCACGATCTCGGCGCGGGGGTCCTCCAGCATGGTGAGGATTTCGTGGCTGCGCTGATAGTGCTCCAGCGCCAGCGAGAGCGCCCCACTTTTCTCATACAGGAGGGCGATGTTGTTCAGTGTGGAGGCCTCCCCTAGGCGGTCGCCGAGGCGCTCCTTCAGTGCCAGGCTGCGCTTAAAGTGCGTGAGCGCCCGCTCGGTATCCCCCTCGTTGAGGAAGATGATGCCCAGATTGTTGAGTGCTTGTGCTTCGCCCGCTGCATCGCTCAGATTGGCATAGATGGCCAGACTGCGCTGGTAGGCCTGCTCGGCGTCGCGATCGCGGCCCATACGCTCATAGACCGCGCCGATGTTCAACCAGGCCCGCGCTTGCCCGTGTCGGTCGTTGAGCAGAGTATGCAGGTCCAGGGCACGCTGGAAGGCCACCAGCGCCTCATCCCAACGCTGGAGCCAATAGAGCGCCCCCGCCACGTTGTTCAGCGCCTCGGCGATGTCCTCGCGCACGCCTAGGCGCTCGCGCAGCTTCAGGCTGCGCTGATAGTAGTCCAGGGCGCTGGCGTAGTGACCTTCGCGCTCGTAGGTTGCCCCGATATTATTCAGGGCGGCAGCCTCTCCTGCCGGATCGTCCAACGCTTGGCTGATCTGTAGGCTGCGCTCAAAGCAGGCGCGCGCCTGCGCAAACGCTCCCAGCACGGTGCGGGCGTAGCCCAGATCGCCCAACAGGGCATGCTCGCGCACCACATCCCCTTCGGCGCGGGCTGCCTGAACCACCCGTTCGGCCAGCCCCGCGAAACTGGCCCATAACCCACGCCGCTCAAAGTAGCCCATGAGTGCATCGGTAAGACGCACAGCGGGGGACTGGCCGCCATCGGCTAGGCGGTGATAGGCGTACATCACCTGCCTGAGCTGAGCGTCTATCCGCTCATCCGCGCCGGACTGTTCAGCCAGTTCTAGATAATGCGCCTGCAAGCGCGTCTCGGCAGCCTTCAATGCGGCGGGATCGGCAGCGGCATGAAGAGGATCGTGCAGCGCTTCGTGGACGGCGTAATAGGCGCCTATACGCTGCACCAGTGAGGCTTCCATCAGCGTCTCTAAGGTGCTACGCGCTTCCTCCGGCGGAATCTGCCAGCAAGCTGCCGCTGCCTCAACGGAGAACGGCGCCGATGTACCCGCCAAAAAAGCGCCCAGCAGCGCCGCCCGCTGCGACTGCACTCCGCCGAGGCGCGAGAGCACCATCTTCAGTACCAACTCCAGGGCTTGGCGACGCACCGCCGGGTCATCGCCGTTGAGCACATCCAGCGGCCCCTGACTCTCGCGCAGGGTCTCCAGCAGGCGCAGCCACGTGATGCCCTGTCGCGCCTGCGCCCCCACCAGCGCCAAGATCAACGGCGAGTAGAACAGGCGCTGAACGATCTCCTTGATGGTCGGCAGGTAGATATCGGGCAGCATCCCCGCCCATTCGGTAAGCAGGGCGAGCGCTTCCTCCTCGCGCAGGCGGCTGATGGCGTAGCGGCGCGTTTTGAAGATGTGGGTGATCTCATCTAGACGGTCGGTAGTAGTGATGAGGCGCACACAGCCCGATCCGCCCACGTTCAGCGCCTCAATCTGCCCCACATCGGTCACGCCATCTATGATGAGCAACGCGCGGGCATCGCGCAGCAGGTTACGCAGCGCAGCGATGCGGCTGGCCGTAGCGGGCAGATGGGAGAGGTCATTGCCGAAGGCCCGCCCCCACCTGGCCTGAGCGTGCTGAGCGTCATCCCCCTCACCGAGCGAGGCCCACAGCACACCGTCGGGAAAAGCACGCAACACATCAGCATCGTGGGCCAGCGCCGCCGCCAACGCCGTCTTGCCCATCCCTGACGGCCCATGTAAGGTGATAGGCGCCAGTGAGGCAGTAGGACGGCCCAGCAGCAACCGCTTGATAGCGAACAGTTCCTCACGCGGGACGAAGTAGAGCGGCAGGTCAGGAGCCTGATAGGGGACTGCCGGATCGGATGGCCCGCTGACCCGCTTAAAGGTCAGCCCCTGTTTCTCACCAGCCTGCGTTGTGTCAGCGGCAGGAATTGCTGCGCCAGCGTCATCGCTCATGATGCGCGATCCTCACCCTAGCATCCGGCGGGGTCAGATTGCCAGACTAGAACTTGTAGAACGCCCTCCAGTATAACACAGGGTGCAGTAGGATGCTCAATGCTCGCTCGCCTCGCCGGCGGAAGGCTGTGCTATAATGGGCACAACCTTTACCACCGGCAGCAATGCATTTCCCTCAGGGGACCTCTCGCATCCAAGGAGCGCCTGTATGGACCTGCAACTGGCCGACAAGGTAGCAGTCGTCACGGCGGCATCAAAGGGATTGGGCCGTGCCGCGGCGCGTGAGTTTGCGCGTGAAGGCGCACGTGTGGTGATGTGCGCCCGCAGCGAGCTGATCGAGACCGCAGCGCAAGAGATCCGCGCCGAGACGGGCGCCGAAGTGCTGGCCGTGCGCGCCGACGTGACCCGTCAAGAGGACGTGGATCGGCTGGCCCGCGCCACTTTTGAGCGCTTTGGGCAGGTGGATATCCTCATCATCAACTCAGGCGGGCCGCCACCCGGGACGTTCTTCTCGCTCACCCCGCAGGACTGGGAAGCTGCCGTGCAGCTGACGTTAATGAGCGCCGTGCGGTTGTGCTATGCCTTCCTCCCGCACATGGTGGAGCGCGGCACAGGCAGCATCGTGGCCAGCGAGTCGTTTACCATCAAGCAGCCGCTGGATAACCTGATCCTTTCCAATGCCATCCGCTTGGCCGTCATCGGGATGCTGAAGAGCCTCGCCAATGAGGTTGGCCCCAAGGGAGTGCGCATCAACTCTATCAACCCGGGCTGGACGCGCACCGAGCGCGTGCAGCAGCTGATGGAAGCCCGTGCCCGCACCAGCGGCACGAGTGTGGAGGAGGAGATCGCCAGAGTAACGGCTTCTGTCCCACTGCGCCGTATGGCAACGGTGGAGGAATACGCCCGCGCCGTCGTCTGGTTGGCCTCGCCGGCCGCCTCCTATATTCACGGGCAGGCGTTGCTAGTGGATGGCGGCGCGGCGCAGATGCCGCTCTAGGATACCAGAGTAATGGGCAAAACCTCGCGCTACTTCGTATTGGCAGGGGCTACCCTCCTTCTCCTCACCGGCTGTGAGGGGCTGCCCTTCGGGCCGACAGCCTCCACTCCCCAGCCTGCTCCCAGCCCAACGGCACCTGCGCCTATCCTTCAGCCCTCCATGGCGACGGCCACGGCGGGCGTTGTGGAGACCCCCACCAGTGCCGAACCGCGCATCCTGACGGTGTGGGTTCCGGAGGCGCTCGCCCCCAACGCCGAGACAGCAGGCGGGCAAGCGTTGATCGATCAGATCGCCACTTTTGAGGAGCAACATGCGGATTTCCGCGTGGACCTTTACACCAAGCTGGCTACCGGGCCGGGCAGCACGCTGGCCTATCTGTACAGCGCACCGGGTGTGGCGCCCGGCATCTTGCCCGATCTGGCACTGCTCGATCGCGCGGCGCTGGTGCAAGCTGCCCGCGACAACCTCATTGTGCCCATCGAGGCTTTGATCGACTCGGCCCTGCTTGGCGATCTCTATCCGGCGGCGCTGGAACTAGGGACGGTCAATGAGCAGTTGGTGGGTTTGCCCTACGTGCTCCAAGTGGCGCACGTGGCCTACCGCGAGACGCTGTTTCAAGCGCCGCCCAATTCCTTTGAGGCCGTCCTGAACAGCCCCGTGCCCTATGTTTTCCCTGCCGGAACGCTGAGGAACGTCAACGAGACGCTGCTTCTGCAGTATATGGCCGCAGGTGGGACGTTGGCCGACGAGACGGGCGCCCCCTTTGTGGACCCCCTTGTGCTGACTGAAGTGCTGGAGTTCTACGCCGCCGCCCATGAGAAGGGAGTGGTAGACCCGGCCTTGTTCCAGCTGACGGACATGAGCGAGAGCTGGGCGCAGTATGTCAGCCGACAGGCCGGGCTGGCTGCCGTGACCTCAACGGCTTACCTCAAGGGGCGGGCAGAGGTGCGCAATACCGGTGTGACCTGGACGCCCACGCTGAACGGCGAACCCTATGCACTGGCAAGCGGCTGGATGTGGGTGATGGTCACCCGCGACCCTGACCGTCAGGTGGCAGCCTTGTCGCTGGTGAACCATCTGATGAATCCGATCAATCAGGGTACGTACACACAGGCGGCGGGATGGCTGCCCTCACAGGCCAGTGCGCTGGCTGTGTGGGGCGATAGCGATCCCTACGCCGCATTCGGCGATCGGCTGCTGCGCAGCGCAGTGGCCTTTCCGGATGCCACCCTGCAGGCCAGCGTAGGCGCAGCCCTGCAGGATGCCCTCGAAGCGGTGCTGCTCAGCGGGATGCCACCGTTTCAGGCCGCTGCCGAAGCCGCACAGAAGATCAACTCACCGTAGGCTGTAACCATGTTACGCCGCAGCTACCTACGCACTGAACCGCCCCACCTGCGCTTTGAGGATCATCCTCAGCACATTCAGGCGTTGATTGAGGCCGCTATGCACGCCGCCGATCCGGCACAAGCGCTGGCTTCCAACTGGCCGCTAGCGTTAGAGCAGGCCGAGCGATGCTATATCGTCGGTGCGGGCAAGGCCGCACTGGAGATGGCGCTGAAGGTGGAGGAGCTGTGTGGCGAACGGCTCTTGGGGGGTGCCGTAGCCGTTGTGCCGCAGCGGTTGGCCCGCCTAGGGGAGCAGATCAGACGGCGCGAGCTACGCTTTGAGGCTTTCCCGGTCGCGCATCCCCTGCCCGATGAGCGCAACATCCATGCGGCGCGAGCCATCGCGCAGGTGGCCCGTGCCGCAGGCGAGGGCGACAACCTCATTGCCCTCATCTCCGGCGGCGGATCGGCCATGTTGACCCTGCCCGCCGAAGGGCTGAGACTGGACGATCTGCGCCTTATCACCGAGGCGCTTCAGAAGGCCGGGGCGCCCATCACCGACCTCAACATTGTGCGCAAACACTGTGAGCAATTGAAGGGCGGCGGGCTGGCACGGCTGGCCTATCCGGCAAGGGTGTGGAGCTTCATCCTCTCGGATGTGGTGGGGGATGCGCTGAGCGTGATCGCCTCCGGCCCTACCGCTTCCGATCCGAGCACCTACGCTGATGCACTGGCCGTGCTGCGGCGCTACGGCGTGCTGGACGTTGCCCCTGCCGTCACCGCCCACTTGGAGGCCGGAGCGCGCGGCGAGCGGCCTGAGACCGTGAAGCCCGGCGAGACGGCGTTGGCACACGTCACCAACTTGCTCATCGGCAGCAACCGCCTAGCGCTGGAAGCAGCCCGCCGCCACGCTATAGAGGAAGGCTGGCGCGTGGTCGGCTTCGAGTTCGGCGTGGAGGGAGAGGCGCGGCTGGTAGGGATGTCGCTGGCGCTGCGCGTGCGTGACATCCTGCAACGGCCCGATCGCCCGGCCTGTTACCTGATGGGCGGCGAGACGACAGTGACGGTGCACGGCTCAGGGCGGGGCGGACGGAATCAGGAGCTGGCACTGGCCGCCGCCATTGCGTTGGACGGCGTGGAGGGGGTGGCCATTGCCGCCTTCGCCACCGACGGTGTGGACGGC